>NZ_JASCPQ010000150.1:0-8205 GCF_029959305.1 Pseudomonas sp. PS01297 | reverse complement strand
GCCGCCGGCTGCGATAAGGGCCGCAGCACCTTCGCTCTGAAAAAGCGCGACCCCTTCGGGCTCGATCGCAGCCTGCGGCAGCGGCTACACAGGCATTTAGCGCGGGACTACGGGCTTGCGCACAGGCTTCTTGCCTTTACCGCCCTTGGCGGCTTCCTGACGCTCTTTGGCCGCTTGTTTATTACGGGCAAACGCCGCAGCCTTGGCCTCTTCACGCTTGTCCCACGGGTTGCCACCATCGCTGGCACGCGGCGGCAAGCCGGTGTGTTGCGTCAGGATCTTGGTGGTCTTGCCACCGGCCACCTTGTGACTGCCCGCCGGCGTCGAGTTTTTACGGCGCGCGCTCTGGTAGCTGTCGGTCGCCGGCTGATGCAGCGGGATCAGTTGATCTTTGCCCGAGCCGATCAAGTCGGCACGGCCCATGCGGGTCAGCGCCTCACGCAGCATCGGCCAACCTTTAGGGTCGTGATAACGCAAGAACGCCTTGTGCAGACGACGCTGCTCTTCGCTCTTGACGATGGTCACGCCGTCACTCTTGTAAGTGACCTTGCGCAGCGGGTTCTTGCCCGAGTGGTACATCGCTGTGGCCGTGGCCATGGGCGACGGATAGAACGCCTGCACCTGGTCCGCCCGGAAACCGTTGCCCTTGAGCCACAGCGCCAGGTTCATCATGTCTTCGTCGGTGGTGCCAGGATGCGCCGCAATGAAGTACGGGATCAGGTACTGCTCTTTGCCTGCTTCCTTGGTGTACTTCTCGAACATGCGCTTGAAGCGGTCATAGGTGCCAATGCCCGGCTTCATCATCTGGTTGAGCGGACCTTCCTCGGTGTGCTCCGGGGCGATCTTCAAGTAACCGCCCACGTGGTGGGTTACCAGCTCTTTAACGTACTCAGGCGACTCGACCGCGAGGTCATAACGCAGGCCGGAAGCGATCAGGATCTTCTTAACACCCGGCAGGGCACGGGCGCTGCGATACAGCTGGATCAGCGACGAGTGATCGGTGTTCAGGTTCGGGCAGATGCCCGGGAACACGCATGACGGCTTGCGGCACGCGGATTCGATTTCCGGGCTCTTGCACGCAATGCGGTACATGTTCGCGGTCGGGCCGCCGAGGTCGGAAATGACGCCGGTGAAACCCGGCACCTTGTCGCGGATCTCTTCGATTTCGCGAATGATCGACTCTTCGGAACGGTTCTGGATGATCCGGCCTTCGTGCTCGGTAATCGAGCAGAAGGTACAGCCACCAAAGCAGCCACGCATGATGTTCACCGAGAAACGGATCATGTCGTAGGCCGGGATTTTTTCCTTGCCGTAGGCCGGGTGCGGAATACGTGCGTAAGGCATGCCAAACACGTAGTCCATCTCTTCGGTGGTCATCGGAATCGGAGGCGGGTTGAACCACACGTCCACTTCGCCATGCTTCTGCACCAGCGCACGGGCGTTGCCCGGGTTGGTTTCGAGGTGAAGCACGCGGTTGGCGTGAGCGTACAGCACCGCGTCAGCACGGACCTTTTCAACGGACGGCAAGCGAATCACCGTTTTGTCACGGGTCATGCGCGGGCTCGCCAGGATCTGCACCACCTTGGCTTCGTTCGGATCTTCAACCGGGCCTTTTTCTTGCTCGATGGCGCAGGCCTGAGTGTCCTGGGTGTTCACGTACGGGTTGATGATCTTGTCGATCTTGCCCGGACGGTCGATACGCGTGGAGTCCACTTCGTACCAGTCTTTGGGCGTGTCACGGCGAATGAACGCGGTACCGCGCAC
Source organism: Pseudomonas sp. PS01297 (assembly GCF_029959305.1). Lineage (NCBI taxonomy): Bacteria > Pseudomonadati > Pseudomonadota > Gammaproteobacteria > Pseudomonadales > Pseudomonadaceae > Pseudomonas > Pseudomonas sp. PS01297. The sequence goes on along the minus strand of NZ_JASCPQ010000150.1, from coordinate 6,441 downwards.
GTCAGTGATGTCTTCGATCTTGTGGCCATAAGACAGGCGCTGGGCAACTTCGACAATGGCCCGCTCGGCGTTGCCGTACAGCAGGATGTCGGCGCAGGCGTCGATCAGGATCGAGTTACGTACGCGGTCTTGCCAGTAGTCGTAATGCGCAATGCGGCGCAGGGAGGCCTCGATGCCACCGAGCACAATCGGGACATTTTTGTAGGCTTCTTTACAGCGCTGGCTGTACACCAGGCTCGCGCGGTCCGGACGTTTGCCAGCCATGCCACCGGGGGTGTAGGCGTCATCGGAACGGACTTTTTTGTCGGCGGTGTAGCGGTTGATCATCGAGTCCATGTTGCCGGCCGCGACGCCGAAGAACAGGTTCGGCTCGCCCAGCTTCATGAAGTCGTCTTTGGACTGCCAGTTCGGCTGGGCAATGATGCCCACACGAAAGCCCTGGGACTCCAGCAAGCGGCCGATGATGGCCATGCCAAACGACGGGTGATCGACATACGCATCACCGGTCACGATGATGATGTCGCATGAATCCCAGCCAAGCTGATCCATCTCCTCCCTGCTCATGGGCAGGAATGGCGCTGGCCCGAAACATTCGGCCCAGTACTTCGGATAGTCAAAAATTGGCTTCGCTGCTTGCATGTCGATGACCGGTGTTGAGTGCAAAAAAAGGGCGCGACATTTATTGAGAAATTCGCGGGCGCGGAATATAGCACAAAAAATGACCAATTCCGACTATAACGCTGGGCTTTCTTGACCAGTAGAACGTCGGACTGCTTAGCCTCAAACACCCGAATTTGACGGAGGATCCGCGAGGAAATCAATAGAACTGCGCGGCCACTGATGAATGGCGTAGGCCGCCTCTTGCCACTGCGCATCCAGCGGGGTGAGCGGCAACTGACGAGCGGCGAGTTTAAATAACAGGCGTAAGCCGGTATTGGACCGCTGGGAGGCGCGGGTCAGGCGCATCATCAGGGCGACTTGCGAGCGCGAGAGATCAACTTGATGGCCGGAAGAAAAACCCTTCACCCTCGAAAGCCTCTCCAGGGTCAACAATGCCAGCCCTCCCGTCCACAAAACAAAACGGCGGATACCGGCTTGCCTGGACGGTATGAGCAAGGCGTACTGGAGCGCGAGCTGCAAGTGCGCATGAGCAGTCCCAATCAACGCTGAAAGTGCTCGCTCATAGTTGGCGTCTGTTTGATCTGGCTGCAAGCCCAACAAATGGATTGAGTGCTCAGCGAAAAGGTCGCGCGGCAGCCAACAAATACCTCGCTGCCGATCCTCCCATTGGTCTTTAAGAATATTGGTGAGCTGCAAACCCGCCCCGAAGGAGACCGACAAGCGCCGCAGCGTATCGCGATACGCGACTAGCGTCGGGTCGTAGTCGATAAACAATTCCGTCATCATCTCCCCGACAACACCAGAAACGCAGTAACAGTAACGATCCAGGTCTTGACGGGTTTCCATACCCTGAAGGCCCAACGCCTGCCGGAACTCCGACATGCCTCGGGTAATGACCCGCAAGCAGATAACAATCACTTCGCGCTGAGCAACTGTCAGTTGGTTATGCACCTGCATCAGCAAAGGCAAATGCGCTAACAGTTCGTGCTCAGCCTCAACCGTCTGTTCTGTCAGCAGAGCAGCCACTTCATCACTAAAACACTGGGCATTCAGACGTCCTGTTACAACCTGAACCAATGCCTGCTCGAAATGCGTGATTTGCACTGGTGTGAGTGCCGGCTCATCCTCGATCGTGTCCGCAAGACGCAGGAGCAAATAGGCATGAGTCACCACTTGGCTAAGTTCAGGAGGTAACTGAGGAATGGTCAGCGCGAAATTACGCGACACGCGAAAGAGCAGTTCTTTCTGGTAAGCAACCAACTCTTGCATCGGCACGTCACTTTCCGCGCCTCGAATCTGCTGACTCCACTGCTCAAGCTGGTCACCGCTGCTGACGAGGATTTCCTTAAACCAGACGGTGAATAGTCCGGGTTCGGCGTCCATCCAGCTCAAGAGTCGGTGCGGCTCGATCCACATCCAGTCAGAGGCTTCGTCGGGGTTCGGCACAGGCTCGCCGTCATGGCGACCTATAAAGACGTGGTCAAACTCATGCTCGATAAGTCCGCCTGGCACCTGCGCTTCATAAGTAAAGGCAGTGACTTCTTGCAACGCGCAATCAAAGCCCATTTCTTCGCCGAGCCGGCGATGAGCCGCGTCTTCAGTAGGCTCGCCATCGCGCGGATGTCCGCAACAGGTATTGGTCCACAAACCGCCGGAGTGGTATTTCTCCGGCGCCCGACGCTGGAGCAACAACCAACCACGGGAGTCGAACACGAAGAGGGAAAAAGCGCGGTGAAGCAAGCCTTCTTGATGGGCCTTAAGTTTATTCGCCACCCCGGTTTGCTGATCATTGGCATCAACCAAAATGAGAAGCTCATCCATTACCGGCACCCCTGACTGACTCACACCATCGCGCAGTCATTAGGGGCACAAGCAAATACCCGCCGGTACTGTCAAACATGACAGTGCCGATGAGCGGTAGCGATCAGGAATGGGCGACGAATTACTCGTCGTCGAAGTTGTAACTGCCCGGAGCGAGGTTTTCGAAGCGTGTGTATTTGCCGATAAACGCCAAACGCGCCGTACCGATCGGGCCGTTACGCTGTTTGCCGATGATGATTTCAGCAACGCCCTTGTGCTCGGTTTCGGGGTGGTACACCTCGTCCCGGTACACGAACATGATGACGTCGGCGTCCTGCTCGATGGCTCCGGATTCACGCAAGTCGGAGTTGATCGGGCGTTTGTTGGGCCGTTGTTCCAGGGAACGGTTGAGCTGCGACAGGGCAATCACCGGGCAGTTGAATTCCTTGGCCAGGGCCTTCAAGGAACGCGAGATCTCGGAAATCTCGTTGGTCCGGTTATCGCCGCCCGAACCCGGGATCTGCATCAACTGCAGGTAGTCGATCATGATCATGCCAATCTCGCCGTGCTCACGCACCAGGCGCCGGGTACGGGCACGCATCTCGGACGGGCTGATACCCGCTGTGTCATCGATGAACAGCTTGCGATCGTTGAGCAGGTTGACCGCCGAGGTCAGGCGTGGCCAGTCGTCATCTTCGAGGCGACCCGCACGCACTTTGCTCTGATCGATTCGCCCAAGCGACGAGAGCATACGCATGATCAGCGATTCACCTGGCATCTCAAGCGAGTAAACCAGTACCGCCTTGTCGCTGCGCAACACGGCGTTCTCGACCAGGTTCATGGCGAAGGTGGTTTTACCCATCGATGGACGGCCCGCGACGATGATCAAGTCGGCTGGCTGCAAGCCGCTGGTCATGTTGTCGAGGTCGGTATAGCCGGTGGACAAGCCGGTAATGGCTTCGTCGGTATTAAACAGGGTGTCGATACGGTCAATGGCTTTGGTCAACAGGTCGTTGACGCTCACCGGGCCGCCGGTTTTAGGCCGGGCCTCGGCAATCGCGAAAATCTGCCGCTCAGCTTCGTCGAGGATCTCTTCTGCGGTGCGGCCTTCCGGGTTGAAGGCGCTGTCGGCAATTTCAGTGCTGATGCCGATCAGTTGGCGCAACGTCGCACGCTGACGAACGATCTGGGCGTAGGCCTTGATGTTCGCCACCGACGGGGTGTTCTTCGCCAGTTCGCCCAGGTAGCCCAAACCACCGACTTGTGAGGTCTGACCTTCCTTGTCCAATTGCTCGGCAAGGGTCACGACGTCAATCGGTGAGTTCTGGTCGGCCAGTTTGGCGATGGCGCGGAAAATCAGGCGATGGTCATGCCGATAAAAATCGCCGTCCGAGACCTGATCCAACACGCGTTCCCAGGCGTTGTTGTCCAGCATCAGACCACCGAGTACAGCCTGTTCGGCCTCGATGGAGTGCGGCGGCACCTTCAGGGCTGCGGTTTGCAGGTCGTATTGCTCAGGAGCGGAAATATCGTTCATGGCCACGTGTCAGTTTGGGGTGAAAAACAGGATCAGCAGAAAGACAAAGGGCACGACCTGTAAACAGGATCGTGCCCGATGTTAACCGTCCAGCACACACGGTGCCAGTCAGTTAAGACTGCTTAAGCAGCTACCACAACAACGCGTACGGTTGCTTCAACTTCGGCGTGCAGGTGCACAGCCACGTCGAATTCGCCAACGTTGCGGATAGTGCCGTTCGGCAGACGAACTTCGCTTTTTGCAACTTCAACGCCAGAGGCGGTCAGTGCATCAGCGATGTCGTGAGTACCGATCGAACCGAACAGCTTGCCTTCGTCACCGGCGGTGGCAGTGATAGTCACTTCCAGCTCGCCCAGTTGAGCAGCACGAGTTTCGGCCGAAGCTTTCTTGTCAGCTGCTGCTTTTTCCAGCTCAGCGCGACGCTCTTCAAACGCAGCCAGGTTGGCAGCGGTTGCAGCGGTAGCTTTGCCGTACGGCAGCAGGTAGTTACGACCGTAGCCGGCCTTAACATTTACTTTGTCGCCCAGGTTGCCCAGGTTTGCGACTTTTTCCAGAAGGATCAGTTGCATGTGAAAATCCTCTTAACTTTTAACCTTCACCGTCCGCAGAGCCTTTATCAGCGTCTTTCGGCGCCAGACGTCCGCGAAAATCAATCAGGCTGTCGACAATGGCCAAGACCACGAGCAACGGATAGATCAGCTGCATAAACAGCAGCAGCGTGACGTACAACCCCACCAGCCAAAACTTGGCCAGTCGCTTTTTCGCTACCAGCCCGTGTATCAGGGCCAGGCCGGCGAAGAACAACGCTACGCTGCACAACGGCGTCAGCATGGCCATTTGCGGACCGAAGTTCGGACCTACAAGCATGCACGCCAGCAACAATAGCGCTGGTCCCAGCGGTAGGCGGATGCTGCGAAATTCGCTGGCAAAACCGCCCGGGTTATACAACAGCGCTTGCCAGTAACGCCCAAGAATCAGGCTCAGCACGCTGACGACCTGCATCAAAGCTGCAATCAAACCGGTGAGGACGGGTGCAATCAGTGCTCCGAGGCGCGCTCGCTCTACGTCAGTTAACTTGTCGTAGAGACCACTGAGGATCTGCGGCAGAAGTTTTTCCAACTCCTGCGCCATCGCACCAATGGGTTCGCGGAAAACCGTGCCCAGAACCACGCCATACACCACACCCAACGCTACGCTGACCAGCAGCACGCGGTACCAGGGCTGACCGGCGCGCAACAGCAGCGCCAATCCCAGGGTTCCCAGCAGCACCATCAAGGTGCGGGGTTCGCCCATAAACCACCAGGCCAAGGCCGGCAGTAAAGCCCATGAGAGGATGCTCAAGGCATCTCTCGGACCGCGCCGCAGGAGCACAAGGCAACCTGCAGCAGCACTCAACCAGAACAAAAACGGCAATGCCGCACATCCGGCCACGATTAACGTGGCCTGCACACGGCCTCGCATGATGAACTCAGCTAGGGCACGCATGCATTCAATCCTTTACTACCTGTCGACTGCCCGGTCTCAGCGGCCGTGGCTGTCGGTGTAGGCCAGCAGGGCCAGGAAGCGGGCGCGCTTGATAGCGGTGGCCAGCTGACGCTGATAACGAGCTTTAGTACCGGTGATGCGGCTTGGAACAATTTTGCCGGTCTCGGATACGTAAGCTTTCAGAGTGTTGAGATCTTTGTAATCGATCTCTTTCACTTCTTCTGCGGTGAAGCGGCAGAATTTACGACGACGGAAGAAACGTGCCATGTAATTGGCTCCTCAAAAGGTCCGTGGATTACTCGTCAGCGTTATCGCTGGCGTCGCTGTTATCGCTGTCATCGCCATCGGCGCTGTCAGAATGCTCAGGACGGTCACGACGCTCACGGCGCTCACTGCGGTTCTCTTCAGCCTTGAGCATCTCGGACTGGCCAGTTACGGCTTCGTCGCGACGGATGACCAGGTTACGGATCACAGCATCGTTGTAACGGAAGTTGTCTTCCAGCTCAGCCAGGGCTTTGCCAGTGCACTCAACGTTCAGCATCACGTAGTGAGCCTTGTGAACATTGTTGATTGCGTAGGCCAGTTGACGACGGCCCCAATCTTCCAGACGGTGGATTTTGCCGCCGTCTTCTTCGATCAGCTTGGTGTAACGCTCTACCATGCCGCCGACTTGTTCGCTTTGATCCGGGTGGACCAAAAAGATGATTTCGTAATGACGCATGAATGCTCCTTACGGGTTGTAGCCTGCCGCTAACTTAAAGCGGTCAGACAAGGAGTGAATGACACTTGTGTGTCTTGCCTAGAGAGGCACATATGCGCCCGCCATGATGGCAAGGGGCGCAATTGTAGAGAAGGGACAAGAGCGACGCAAGGTGATTGGTGATTATTTGAACAATTCAAACACCCCCAAACCGTAGGAGCGAGCTTGCCTCGCGATCTTTTGATCGTTACAAGATCGCGAGGCAAGCTCGCTCCTACAGTTGAGGCCGGGTGTGGGT
>NZ_JASCPQ010000014.1:0-71202 GCF_029959305.1 Pseudomonas sp. PS01297 | reverse complement strand
GAGCTTGCCTCGCGATCTTTTGATCTTTTAAAAGATCGCGAGGCAAGCTCGCTCCTACACAGGTTTCTATGATCCCGAATACTCCTCCCGCTTGGCCAAGCCTGCCTTCAGGTAATCCACCAGCTTTCTGACTTTGGGTGACAAGTGCCGTTGTTGCGGATATAGCGCCCACACCGCGGTATTGGGTGGCTGATGCGCATCCAGCAGCGACACCAGCGCCCCGGTCTTCAAATGCTCCAGCACGTAGTAGTCCGGCAACTGACACAGGCCAACCCCCAATAACGCCGCGTCCAATACCGCCTGCCCGCTGTTGCAACGCCAATTGCCTTGCACCCGCTGCGAAAATTCTCGCCCATCCTGCTCCAGTTGCCAGATGTCCGAACTGCCAATCAGGCAGTTGTGACGGCTCAATTCCGACAAACTGTGGGGCCGTCCGTATCGCTCCAGATACGACGGCGACGCGCACACGTACATGCGCCTGGGGGCCAGGCGGGTGGCGACCAGGCTTGAGTCATGCAGTCGGCCTAGCCGGATCGCCAGGTCGATGCTTTCGTGTACAAGGTCCAGTGGCCGGTTGGTCAGTTCAATGTCGACCCGCAATTGTGGGTACAAGCCCATAAAACGCGTCACCAAGGGCACGATAAAGCGTTCGCCATAAGCCACGGCGCAGGTCATGCGCAGCATGCCTTTGGGCTCGCTGGTCAGGTCACCAATAGCACGCAGTGCTTCTTCGCGGCCATCTTGCAGACGCTGGCAGTGCTGCAAAAAGGTTTGCCCGGCTTCGGTCAGCGTGACCCGTCGGGTACTGCGATAGAACAGACGGGTCTGCAAGCGTTCTTCAAGGCGCGCCACTTGGCGGCTGATATGTGAAGACGACACGCCCAGTCGCTCTGCCGCCGCCGTGAATTGGCCACACTCAGCCACCGCGACAAATTCGTCTATACCTTCCCAGCGGTTTTCGTTCACGGTTGATTATCCCTGTATGGCAATAATGTTTTGCTTTTGCCTGGATTATTAATCACTCAGAGCTGATTTACACTCGGCACCTTGTTTTTACTTTGCTGGAGACGATGGATGATCAAGTCACGTGCTGCCGTAGCGTTCGAGGCCAAAAAGCCACTGGAAATCGTAGAAGTGGATGTCGCCATGCCCAAGGCTGGCGAAGTGCTGCTGCGGGTTGTGGCGTCGGGCGTTTGCCATACTGATGCCTACACCTTGTCGGGCGCGGACCCGGAAGGCATCTTCCCGTCGATCCTGGGCCACGAAGGCGGCGCCATCGTAGAAGCCATCGGTGAGGGCGTGACGTCGGTGGCCGTTGGCGACCACGTGATCCCGTTGTACACCCCGGAATGCCGCCAATGTAAATTCTGCCTGTCGGGCAAGACCAACCTTTGCCAGGCCATCCGTTCGACCCAAGGCAAAGGCTTGATGCCCGACGGCACCACGCGTTTCTCCTACAAAGGCGAGCCGATTTTCCATTACATGGGCACGTCGACGTTCTCGGAGTACACCGTGCTCCCGGAAATTTCTGTCGCCAAAATTCAAAAAGACGCACCGCTGGAGAAAGTCTGCCTGCTGGGTTGCGGCGTCACCACCGGGATTGGCGCAGTGCTCAACACCGCCAAGGTCAAGCCGGGCGACACCGTGGCGATCTTCGGCTTGGGCGGCATCGGCCTGTCAGCAGTGATTGGCGCGGTCAAAGCCAAGGCTTCGCGGATCATCGCCATCGACATCAATCCGGCCAAGTTTGAGATTGCCAAGCAACTGGGCGCGACGGATTGCGTTAATCCGAAAGATTTTGATCGCCCGATCCAGGAAGTGATCGTCGACATGACTGACGGCGGCGTTGATTTCTCCTTTGAGTGCATCGGCAATGTGCAACTGATGCGTGCGGCGCTTGAATGCTGCCACAAAGGCTGGGGCGAGTCGGTGATCATCGGCGTTGCCGGTGCCGGCCAGGAAATCTCGACCCGTCCGTTCCAACTGGTGACGGGCCGCGTATGGCGCGGTTCGGCGTTCGGTGGCGTGCGCGGGCGTACCGAGCTGCCTAGCTATGTCGACATGGCGCAAAGTGGCGAAATCCCGCTGGACACGTTCATCACCCACACCATGGGCCTGGAAGACATCAACAAGGCATTCGACCTGATGCACGAAGGCAAAAGCATTCGTACTGTTATTAAATTCTGACGAATAGCGGCAAGCCGGGGTAAGCCCAATCACTGACGCTGTAGCGAGCTTGCCTCGCGATCTTTTTAACGATCAAAAGATCGCGAGGCGAGCTCGCTCCTACAGTGGGCTTATCGTGCGGTTTGCAGCTAAAAGCCTGGAGCTGCTTCTATGCCCTTAACAAATATTTCCTGCCAGAAAAGCTTTGGCGGTTGGCACAAGCGTTACCAGCATCGCTCTGAAGTCCTGGGCTGCAACATGGTGTTTGCCGTGTATTTGCCGCCCCAGGCCGAGCAGGGCGTCAAGTTGCCGGTGCTGTACTGGTTGTCGGGGCTGACCTGCACCGATGAGAACTTCATGCACAAGGCTGGCGCCATGAAATTGGCCGCCGAGTTGGGCCTGATTATCGTCTGCCCGGACACCAGCCCGCGTGGTGAAGGTGTGCCGGACGATTCGGAAGGTGCGTGGGATTTCGGCCTGGGGGCGGGCTTTTATGTCAACGCCACCCAGCAACCTTGGGCCCAACATTACCGGATGCATGACTATGTGGTGCAGGAATTGCCTGCATTGGTTGAGGCTCATTTCCCTGCGTCGCAACAACGCGGCATCAGCGGGCATTCGATGGGTGGCCATGGGGCTCTGGTGTGTGCCTTGCGCAACCCGGGGCGCTATCAATCGGTGTCGGCGTTTGCGCCGATCAGCAACCCGATGGATTGCCCTTGGGGGCACAAGGCGTTCACCCATTACCTGGGTGAAGAGCGTGCGCGCTGGCGCGAGTGGGATGCGTGCGTGTTGATCAGCGAGGCCACTGAAAAGCTGCCGTTGCTGGTAGACCAAGGTGATCGGGATGACTTTTTGGCCGTCCAGCTCAAGCCTGAAGCGCTGCAACAAGCGGCCAAGCTGGCGGACCATCCGCTGACTTTGCGTCTGCAGCCGGGCTACGACCACAGCTATTTCTTTATCGCCAGCTTCATTGACGACCACTTGCGGCATCACGCGCGTGCACTAAGCGCCTAATGTTGAGCAAAGTAGGTAGAATCACGCCCTGACTTAATCGGGGCGTTTTTTTATGCGTATTGGCCACGGCTATGATGTGCACTGTTTTGCTGAAGGCGATTTTATAACCCTGGGCGGCGTGCGTATTGCTCATAAATTCGGGCTCTTGGCCCACTCTGATGGCGACGTGCTGCTGCACGCGCTCAGCGATGCTTTGCTGGGGGCGGCGGCGCTGGGCGATATCGGCAAGCATTTTCCGGACACCGACCCTCAATTCAAGGGCGCGGACAGCCGTGTCCTGTTGCGTCATATCGTCGGATTGATCCATGCCAAAGGCTGGAAAGTCGGTAATGTCGACAACACCATCATTGCTCAGGCGCCAAAAATGGCACCGCACATTGAAACGATGCGTGCGTTGATTGCAGCAGATCTTGAGGTTGATTTGGACCAGGTAAACGTTAAAGCCACCACCACTGAAAAACTCGGCTTCGTGGGCCGTGAAGAAGGCATTGCGGTGCATTCCATCGCCTTGTTGGTTCGCGCATGAACGAGTTTGATCTGCTGGGGCCGACAGCTCACGGCGCGCCGTTGGGCACCGCAGTGCTTAAAGCCACGGCTGAAGATTTTCAGGTCGACGAAGTGCTGGATATCCCGCTGTCCGGGGACGGCGAGCATTTGTGGTTGTGGGTTGAAAAGCGTGGCCTGAATACCGAAGAAGCGGCGCGGCGCATTGCCAAGGCCGCCGGCGTGCCTTTGCGTACAGTGAGTTACGCGGGTCTGAAGGACCGTCAGGCGCTGACCCGCCAATGGTTCAGCGTGCAGTTGCCGGGCAAGGCGGACCCTGACCTGTCAGGTGCTGAAAACGACACGCTGAAGATCCTCAAGACCTCGCGGCACAAACGTAAACTGCAACGCGGTGCCCACGCGGCAAACGGTTTTACCTTGCGCCTGACGCAACTGAACGCCGACAAAGATGCCTTGCAGCAACGTCTGGAATTGATCACCCGTGAGGGTGTACCGAATTATTTCGGCACCCAGCGTTTTGGCTGGGAAGGCGGCAATCTGGGCGAGGCGCGGGACTACGCGGCGCGCAAAGCCTTGCCGGAGCAGCGCAATGTCCGTTCGCGTCTACTCTCTACCGCGCGCAGCTATCTGTTCAATCAGGTGCTGGCCGCCCGCGTCGCCGATGGCAGTTGGCAGCGTGCGCAGGTAGGTGATCTGTTGGCCTTCACCGACAGCCGGAGCTTTTTCCCGGCGGGCGAAGCGGAGTGCAACGACCCGCGATTGGCTATCCTTGATCTGCACCCGACCGGCCCGCAGTGGGGCGAAGGTGATTCACCGACCACAGGTGCGACCCAGGTGCTGGAGCAAGCCATTGCCGAGCGTGAAGCCGATTTGCGTGACTGGCTGGTTCGCGCTGGCATGAGCCACGAGCGACGTATTCTGCGGCTGCCCATTGGCCGACTGACGTGGCATTATCCGCAACCAGATATTCTGCAACTGGAATTTGTACTGCCGGCCGGATGCTTCGCCACTGTCCTGGTGCGCGAACTTGTTGATCTGGTGTCTTTGGGGCAAACGGACAGCCTATGCGTATTCTGATTTCAAACGATGATGGGGTCAGCGCCCCGGGGATAGCTGCGCTTTATGACGCCTTGGCGGATTATTGCGAGTGCGTGGTGATTGCCCCCGATCAAGACAAAAGTGGCGCGAGCAGCTCGCTGACGCTCGACCGCCCGTTGCATCCGCATACCCTGACCAATGGCTTTATCAGCATCAACGGGACGCCGACCGACTGCGTGCACCTGGGCCTCAATGGCCTGTTGGAGCAGCAGCCGGACATGGTGGTGTCAGGGATCAATCTGGGTGCCAACCTGGGCGATGACGTGTTGTATTCGGGCACCGTGGCAGCAGCCCTTGAAGGGCGCTTTCTAGAGCGCCCTTCGTTTGCGTTCTCGCTGGTCTCGCGTCAGGTCGACAACCTGCCGACCGCGGCCTATTTCGCGCGCAAGCTGGTGGATGCACATCACCTGCTTGAACTGCCGCCGCGCACCGTGCTGAACGTCAACATTCCTAATTTGCCGCTGGACAAGATCCGCGGCATCCAGCTCACCCGCCTGGGCCATCGCGCCCGAGCGGCGGCGCCGGTTCGCATGGTCGATCCGCGTGGCAAGGCCGGTTACTGGATTGCCGCCGCGGGCAACGCCGAAGACGGCGGCCCCGGCACCGACTTCCACGCCGTGATGCAGGGTTATGTGTCGATTACCCCGTTACAACTGGATCGCACCTTTGGTGATGCCTTCAAAAGCCTCGATGGCTGGCTGGAGGGGTTGGGCTGATGGGGCGTGAGCAGGATGGCCTGATGCATCGCGGCATTGGCATGACCTCGGAGCGGACACGTGAGCGACTGATTCAGCGCCTGCGTGAAGAGGGCATCGTTAACCAGAAAGTGCTTGAGGTTATTCGGCGCACACCTCGTCACCTGTTTGTTGATGAAGCCCTGGCCCACCGAGCTTACGAAGACACGGCGCTGCCGATTGGCAACAACCAGACCATTTCCCAGCCGTACATGGTGGCGCGCATGAGCGAGCTGCTGCTTGAAGACGGCCCGCTGGACAAAGTCATGGAGATCGGCACCGGCTCGGGTTACCAGACGGCGGTGTTGTCGCAGTTGGTTGAGCGGATTTTCTCGGTCGAACGCATCAAGGTGCTGCAGGATCGCGCCAAAGAACGTCTGCTTGAGCTTAACTTGCGTAACGTGGTCTTTCGCTGGGGCGATGGTTGGGAAGGGTGGCCGGCGCTTGCACCTTACAACGGCATTATCGTCACCGCCGTGGCCACGGATGTACCACAAGCTTTGCTCGACCAACTGGCTCCGGGCGGGCGCCTGGTGATCCCGGTCGGCGCCGGTGACGTTCAGCAATTGATGCTGATCGTGCGTGAAGAGCATGGATTTGCCCGGCGCGTCATCGGCAATGTGCGGTTTGTACCGCTGCTTAATGGGCCGCTGGCCTGATTCTTTAGCGCTGCCCGGCTGAATTATCAAGCCGGGTACGGGTCATACAGCGCAGTGCTCAGGCCCGTCCGGGGTCTGTTTAGGGTTTAAACAATACGTTTATGAATGGGCTTTGCCGTCTGCAAAGCTGTACGGCCAGTTATACTTGCGCCCAATAGGGGCCGCGACTGGCGTTCTAATTTTTAGCCATCTTCAAAGGGAGCGGCGGGTGAGTCTCACAGTCATTACGCAGCGTATGGGGACCATAAGCTATCAGAGAGTAGTGGCGGGTCTGGTGTTAAGTGTCTCCCTGGCGATGTTGGCGGCGTGTTCCAGCGCGTCCAAAAGCGGTACAAGTGGCGTTAACGGTGTGGCTCAGCGTCCGGCTGTGACCACCGGTCAGTACATGGTCAAGCGTGGTGATACGTTGTTCTCGATTGCCTTTCGCTATGGTTGGGACTGGAAAGCCCTGGCGGCCAAAAACAACATTGCGGCGCCGTATACGATCGTTCCGGGGCAATCAATCCGTTTCGATGGACGTGCAGGAACCGTCCCTTCAGGGGGCACGACAACCACCGTGGTTTCGTCTTCATCAGGCAGTAAAACCACCGTCACCAAGCGCCCGGTCGCCACATCTGCGACACCGGTCAACACGGCACCCTTGCCTGCAGGCCCTGCACCCAAAGGCTGGGGATGGCCAGCAGACGGTATTTTGATCGGAAAATTTTCTTCAAACGGTAGTTTGAATAAAGGTATTGATATTGCCGGAGATTTGGGACAGCCTGTTTTAGCTGCGTCTGATGGCTCAGTTGTATACGCCGGCAGTGGATTGAGGGGCTACGGCGAATTAGTCATCATTAAACACAGTGACACCTATGTTAGTGCCTACGGCCACAACCGCAGGCTTTTGGTACGGGAGGGGCAGCAGGTCAAGGTCGGGCAGAAAATTGCCGAAATGGGGTCAACTGGTACAGACCGGGTGAAACTTCACTTTGAAATTCGCCGCCAGGGTAAACCTGTAGATCCATTGCAATTCCTTCCACGCCGTTGATCAGTTACCAGCCTGTTCCTGATGTAGATGAAAGGAACAGGCTCCAGCGTTGCCAAGGATAAAGGCGATGCTTGAGCTTGAGGTCGAACTCACCAAAGGACTAGAAAAATGGCTCTCAGCAAAGAAGCGCCGGGGTTTGACATCGACGATGAGGTGCTCCTTATGGACGCCAGCATCGATAGTGACTTGATGTCAGAAGAAAACGACTCAACCCCTACAGCTCGCACCAAGTCGAAAAAAGCTGCTGCGTCAAAACAGCACAAGTACATTGATTACACCCGGGCGCTCGATGCGACTCAGCTGTACCTCAATGAAATTGGCTTCTCCCCGTTGCTCTCACCAGCAGAAGAAGTCCATTTTGCGCGTTTATCGCAAAGTGGCGATCCCGCTGGGCGCAAACGCATGATTGAAAGTAACTTGCGGCTGGTGGTGAAAATCGCCCGACGCTACGTCAATCGTGGGCTTTCGCTGCTAGACCTGATCGAAGAGGGCAACCTGGGCCTGATTCGGGCAGTCGAGAAATTTGACCCGGAACGCGGGTTCCGCTTCTCGACCTACGCCACCTGGTGGATCCGCCAGACGATTGAACGGGCAATCATGAACCAGACCCGTACCATCCGTTTACCGATCCACGTTGTAAAAGAGCTCAATGTCTATCTGCGAGCTGCGCGCGAACTGACGCAAAAGCTCGATCACGAACCCTCCCCTGAAGAAATCGCCAATCTGCTCGAAAAACCCGTCTCGGAGGTCAAGCGTATGCTTGGGCTTAACGAACGTGTGTCCTCGGTAGACGTTTCTTTAGGCCCGGATTCCGACAAAACACTGCTTGATACCCTCACCGATGATCGCCCTACAGACCCTTGTGAGCTGCTGCAGGACGATGATTTGTCGCAGAGTATTGATGAGTGGCTGTCCGAGCTCACCGATAAACAACGCGAGGTGGTAATTCGCCGCTTCGGCTTGCGTGGGCATGAAAGCAGCACCCTTGAAGATGTCGGGCTGGAAATTGGCTTGACCCGTGAACGTGTACGACAAATCCAGGTTGAAGGTCTCAAGCGCCTGCGTGAGATTCTTGAACGTAATGGTTTGTCGAGCGAATCACTGTTTCAGTAAACGAAGTGTGCTGACCAAAACCCCGAGCTTTCGGGGTTTTTTTATGGGCGGACATTTTTTGCGCCAAGTCAATTTAGGTCCGTTCTTTAAAATGTGTGGGTTGGAAATGGTATGACACGTACGAAGTTGAGCTTTATCTGCGATCGGATGTAAGCCTTTACTTACGTTTTCTGTAAGCCAACGGCGAAAGACGTAGGAATGAATGACTTTTTCTTACTCGGTAAGTTTTATAACCAATTGAAAATAATAGGTTTTGTGTTTTTTTAAGGCTCTGCTTTGTAATAAAAATCTATAACTGGTGCGCTTGCAGCAATTTTAGAAGCCTCTAGTATCTTAACTGTGTCGACGGATAGACACGGCGTTCAAGGAAGAACGTTAAGGACATTGCAGGATGCAATTCATCAGGATGATGAGAAGGAACAAAAGGGATTAGGGAAAAAATGTGGGCGGGTCAAACCGCCCCTTTTTTTGCCCGTTAAAAAGTGTTCTGGGGCGCCGCTTAAGCGTTTAAGCCTTTACCTGCATTTAAAACAAAACGCCCAAGGCTTGAATGGCCTTGGGCGTTTTTTTATGTGTTTAAAGACCGGCCACAAGCAGGCCGGTGTTTAAGCGCGGGCTTACAGCGTCGGGTAGTCAATGAAGCCGACAGGGCCTTTGGAGTAGAAGGTCTCCGGATGTGGCTCATTGAGCGGTGCATCGGCCTTCAAGCGGGCTGGCAGGTCAGGGTTGGCGATAAAAGGCACGCCAAACGCAACAGCGTCTGCCTTGCCGGCAGCGATCAAGGCATTGGCGCTGTCTTTAGTGAAGCCTTCGTTGACGATGTAAGGGCCGCCAAACGCTTCCTTGAGCTGCGGGCCCAGGCTGTCCGCTGCTTCGCGTTCACGGGCGCAGATAAACGCGATACCGCGCTTGCCCAGTTCTTTAGCCATATACCCGAAGGTTTCAGCCCGGTTTTCATCGCCCATGTCGTGCAGGTCTGCGCGAGGCGACAAGTGCATGCCAACGCGGCCAGCGCCCCAGACTTCGACTACCGCATCGGTGACTTCCAGCATCAGGCGGGCACGGTTTTCCAATGAACCACCGTATTGGTCGGTGCGCTGGTTGGTGCTGCTTTGCAGGAATTGATCGAGCAGGTAACCGTTGGCGCCATGGATCTCTACGCCGTCAAAACCTGCGGCTTTGGCGTTTTCGGCACCGGTACGGTAAGCCTCAACGATGTCGGCGATCTCAGCCGTTTCCAGAGCGCGTGGTACTTCGAAGTCTGCTTTTGGGCGAACCAGGCTGACATGGCCTTTGGCGGCAATGGCGCTCGGTGCCACGGGCAATTCACCGTTCAGGTACAGCGAGTGGGAAATCCGCCCTACGTGCCACAGTTGCAGGAAGATCCGCCCACCGGCGCCATGGATAGCCTTGGTGACGTTGGTCCAGCCGCGAACCTGTTCGTCGGACCAGATACCGGGGGTGTCCGGGTAGCCAACGCCCAGCGGGGTAACCGAAGTGGCTTCGCTGAGGATCAAGCCTGCTGAAGCGCGCTGTACGTAGTACTCCGCGATCAGAGCGCCTGGCACACGGCCTTCTTCGGCACGGCAGCGGGTCAGCGGCGCCATGATGATGCGGTTAGGCAGCTCAAGGTCGCCCAGCTTGATCGGATCAAAAATCGTGGTCATTAATGCAGCCCTCTCAAGGATCAGTGTGTGGCAGAGGCCAGTTCGGGGTTGCCGTTCTGGCGAAAAGTAATCAGGGTAACCAGCAGCGCCAGTATCGCCAGCGCTGCGGCGGCCAGCGGTACGCTGGTGAGGCCGAAACCGTGGGCAATCACGCTGCCGCCTACCCAGGCGCCCAGGGCGTTGCCGACGTTAAAGGCGCCAATATTCAGGGTCGACACCAGGTTGGGAGCGGCTTTGCCGAAGGTCACCACGTTGACTTGCAAGGCGGGCACCGCGGCAAACGAAGCGGTGGCCCACAAGAACAGGGTGATCTCGGTTGGAATCAGGGCCACGCTGGTCCAGGTCAATACGGTCGAGACCACGGCCATTGCGATAAATACGCCGATCAACGTCGCGCCCAAGCGCTTGTCCGCCAGCTTGCCGCCAATAATGTTGCCGACAGTCAGGCCCAGGCCGATCAGCAGCAGGGTCCAGGTCACGCCGGTAGGCGATACGCCTGTCACGTCACCGAGCAGCGGCGCGACGTAGGTGAAGAGGGTGAACATGGAGGCCGAAAACAATGCCGTCATGCTCAACGACAGCCAGATCCCGGCGCCTTTGAGGGCGGCCAGTTCGGCGCGCATGTCGAGTTTTTCTTCGTCACGTTTGGTGGGCAAAAAGCGGATCAGGCCGATCAACGCCACCACACCAATGACCGTCACGGCAAAAAATGTCGAGCGCCATCCTGCAACCTGGCCCAAGGCGGTGCCCAGCGGTACACCCAAGACGTTTGCCAGGGTCAGGCCGGTAAACATCAGTGCGACCGCAGAAGCGCGCTTGTTGGCAGGCACCAGGCCGGCAGCCACCACCGAGCCGATACCGAAGAACGCGCCATGGCACAGAGCGGTAATCACACGGGCCAGCATCAGCACCTCGTAATCACTGGCCAGTGCGCAAAGCAGATTGCCAACGATAAAGATGCCCATCAACGCCACCAGCGCGGCTTTGCGCGGCAACTTGGCGGTGGCCAGTGCCATAAACGGCGCGCCAATGGCCACGCCCAGGGCATAGCCCGTTACCAGCCAGCCAGCGCCCGGAATGGAAACCCCCAGGTCGGCTGCGACATCGGGCAGCAAGCCCATGATCACAAACTCGGTGGTCCCGATGGCGAAGGCGCTAAGCGCCAGGATAAGTAGCGAGAGAGGCATGGAGTTCCTTGTTAAAGCTCTTGGCTCAGTGTTGCGAGGAAGGCCTGTATGGTTTCCTCATTGCGTTTAAAAAAGTGCCACTGGCCTACTTTTTGGCTGCTGATCAAGCCAGCGCGCTGCAAAGTGGCGAGGTGGGCGGAAACAGTGGATTGCGACAACCCGAAGCGTTGGTCGAACTGGCCTGCGCACACACCGTGCTCAGTGCTGTGATGCTGGTCAGGGAACTCGACCTGCGGATCTTTAAGCAGGCGAATGATTTCTCGGCGTACTGGGTGTGCCAGCGCTTTTATTATTTCGTCGAGGTCGATCGGCATAGTGGCAGTGCTCATGAGGTGTAGCGTTATATCGCGATGAGGCGAACTTTAAATCGGAATATCGCGATATACAAATATGAATTTGATCTGACGTCAGCTCAAATCGGTATATCGAGTTATAACGATATGTTTTGGTCGTGCGTAATAGCGCGGTGCTAAACTGCGCGGCATGAATTATCTCGCACATCTGCACCTTGGCGGCCAGCGGCCTGAAGAATTGCTCGGCAGTCTCTATGGCGACTTCGTGAAAGGGCGCCTGCAGGGCCAATACAGCCCGGCGATAGAGTCGGCGATCCAGTTGCACCGCAGCATCGACGTCTTTACCGACGCGCACCCGCTGGTTGATCAGTCATTGTCGCGTTTCACCCAGACCCGGCGGCGCTATGCGGGCATTGTACTGGACGTTTTCTTCGACCATTGCCTGGCGCGTGATTGGGCGCAGTACGCTGAGGGGCCGCTGGAGCGCTTCACCTCAACGTTCTATGCGCTGCTGGTTGCGCAACCCCAGTTGCCCAAGCGTCTGGCCAGCATCGCCCCGCACATGGCTGCGCACGACTGGTTGGGGTCTTATCGAGACTTTGGCGTGCTGGAGCAAGTGTTCAATGGCATCGCCCGCCGCCTTTCGCACCCACAAGAGCTGAGCGGTGCCATGCGCGACCTGCACGCCCTGTACGAACCGCTTAGCGAAGACTTCAGCACCTTCTACCCGCAATTGCAGGCGTTTGCCGCCCGCGAGAAACTCAGCCAGACGCCATAAACCCCGTAGGAGCGAGCTTGCTCGTTCGCAGCCTTCGTGCCTCGTCAGCGACTACAGGTGTATGCGGTAAAAGCGTAGGAGCCGCCGCAGGCTGCGATCTTTTGATTTTGGCTCTTTTTACGGCCGCTGCGCGCCCGGACGTAGCCTCGCAAAGCTCGTCAACTGCTACAGGTTGCATGCAAAACACCTGTAGGAGCGGTGGCCTAAGCCGCAGCCGGCTCGCACTCATTCTGGGGACAGGATCGCGGTGTTCCGCTGACCACCTGGCGAATCGCTTCCTGCGCCTTGAACGCCAGCATCGCGCGTTCTTGCTGCTCACACGAAATCGGCTCCAGCAGGTGTATCTCAACCTGTGCCTGTTCGTGAGCAAACAAACGCAGTAAATGCGAGAGCAAGTCGTCATCGCCAATAAACGGTGCGATCGGGTCGCTCTCGCCATTGCGTAAATAACGAATCGCCACCGGTTGCAACGCCACGTCACTGTCTATCGCCGCAGACAACAAACGGCCATGGAAGGTACGCACTGAACGCCCGTCGGTGGTCGTGCCTTCCGGGAACATCAATAACGGATGCTGTTGCTGCAAATGACGACTCATTTGCTCGCGAATGGTCTGGCTGTCACCTGCGCCTCTGCGGATAAACAGGCTGCCGGCCTGGTCCGCCAGCCAACCTGCCACAGGCCAACTGCGCACTTCGGCTTTGGACAGAAAAGACAGCGGCGTCAGTTGCCCGAGCAAGGCAATGTCGGTCCACGACACATGATTACTGACCCACAACATCGGCGTGGCGGGTCGCTCGCCAACCACCGTGACGTGAAACGGAAGGGCATTGCTCAGCCGCTTCATGAAGAACTGTGTCCAGCGTTGGCGCCGATCCATGGCGCTGTTGAGGTGTAACCGTTGCAGCAAGGCGAAAACGCTCGCCATGCCCAGCCCCAGGCTGACCACCGCCAACACCCGAACCACTCGCCCATACAGGTGCAGACGGTTCATTACATGGCTGCCTTGAAGTGGCGTGCATAGCGCGGGCACAGTTCGTCGCGCTTGAGCAGGATAAAGACGTCAGCGACCTGGAAGTCTTCGTCCCAGCACGGTTCACCACAAATCTTCGCGCCCAGGCGCATGTAGGCCTTGAGCAAAGGGGGCATTTCGGTGATGACGTTCGCCGGAACGTCCAGCGCGGGCAGCGGGTTTTTTGGTTCGGCGCGCAAATGCTCAGTGCACAGGTACCGCTCGCGCAGACGCTGCATGATCGCCTGGGCCTGAATGCCACCGTCTTGCATCGGGATGCTCGCGCAACCCATCAGGTAGTGGTAATCGCCCTGGTTAAGGACTTCAGCCAACTCGCCCCACAGCACCGCGATGGTGCCGCCATTGCGGTAGGCCGGATCGACACAGGTGCGGCCGATTTCAAGAATCGGGCCTTGCAGGTGCGCCAGGCCGTGAAGGCTGAATTCTTCTTCGCTGTAAAAGTGCCCGATGTTTCGCGCTGCGCTGTGGTCCAGCAAGCGAGTGGTTGCCACCAGCAGGCCGGTGTTGAGATCGCGAACCCCGATGTGTTCGCAATGTGCATCGTAGTCGTCGATGTCCAGGCCGCAGTCGGCGCTTTTCAGTTTGGCGTTCAGCTCGCCACTGAAAACCCGGAAGCGCAAGGCTTGCGCCTCACGCAAGGCCTCTGGGCCAAGCAAGCGTTCAGCCTGCAGTCGGCGTTCTTGAGCGGTGTCGCGGATACGGGCGATCTGGGCCATTGCGAATCTCCGTGCAGGCATCAAGCCCGCCTTGTCGACTGAGGTGTGCAATCTCAGGCTAGGGAGCGCCAGTGTCATGACCATGACAATTGAGTGATGCTTGTATGACAGCCACCGGCCAAGGAACTGGCGCGATGGACGAGTGCTCTAAAGCGGAGTAAAAAAATATGCCCGGACGGCGCTCAAGCACTCACACTAGAGGCCGTTTACCTGCCGATGAGTTTTTATGTTCAAGACGTTTTTATCCGCCGCTGGTGCGTTGCTATTAACCCTCGGGGTGAGCCTGTCGGCTCAGGCCAGTTGGTACCTGGACGGTGAGTCATCACGACTTTCATTTATCACCACGCAAAATGCCAATGTCGCGAACAAGCACCGCTTTCTGGTCTTGCACGGCAAAGTCGACCGCAAGGGCCATGCGCAATTGCGGATTGAAATGGATTCGGTCAACAGCGCGGTGCCTTTGCGCGATGAGCGCATGCGCGACCAGTTGTTCGATTTCAAGCATTTCCCCGAAGCGCAAATCACCGCGCAAATCAATCTGCAGCCCATCAACGAGCTGGCGCCGGGTGCTCA
This sequence comes from Pseudomonas sp. PS01297, assembly GCF_029959305.1. Lineage (NCBI taxonomy): Bacteria > Pseudomonadati > Pseudomonadota > Gammaproteobacteria > Pseudomonadales > Pseudomonadaceae > Pseudomonas > Pseudomonas sp. PS01297. The sequence continues at coordinate 56,636 of NZ_JASCPQ010000014.1, read as the reverse complement.
AGTAGAATTGCGCTTGCCGGTTACGGTGAGCCTGCGTGGCAAGCAGCACACCTATGAGGCCGAGTTGCTGGCGACACGGCTGGATGAGCAGCGCTTCCAGGTCGTAACCCTCGAACCGTTGATGCTTCAGGCCGAAGATTTTGGCTTGCAGCCTGAACTCGAAACCTTGCGTAAATCCGCCGGCTTGTCGGCTATCAGCTTTTCAGTACCGGTGAACGCGGTGCTGATTTTCACGGCTCGCTAAGATGGCTGGCGCGGTGTTCCCTTGGCACGGCGCCAACAAATTCAAGTTACTGATCGATGGCCCGCAGTTTTTCCCGCAGATGCTGGCGGCTATCGATCAGGCGCAGGATCACATTGATCTGGAGTTTTATCTGGTCGAGGCCGGGCAGTGCGCTGAAGTCACGGTCCAGGCGCTGGAGCGCGCCGCGTTGCGTGAGGTGCGGGTGCGCTGCCTGTTCGATGCCTATGGCAGCCTGGCGTTTACCGAAGCCTTGCGCCTCAGGCTGCTGGCAGCGGGCGTGGAGCTTCGCTTTTACAACCCGCTGAGCTGGCGTCGGGGGCTGAACAATCTGTACCGCGATCACCGCAAGCTGTTGCTGGTGGACCAGCAATTGGCGGTGGTAGGCGGGACGGGCATTACCGATGAGTTCTGGCAGCCTGCGCAAAACGTGTGCGACTGGCACGAGGTGATGGTGCAGATTGAGGGGCCGCTGGTGCAGGACTGGCAGATGCTGTTTGAGCGCCAATGGCGCGCCAACATCAGCCGCAAAGCCTGGAAGCCTGCCACCCACTTTGGCCTCGCGCGATTGCCCAAGGCGCCTCAGCAGGGCGAGGGCCTGGGCCGAGTGGCCTATGCCGATGCCCATCAGCACCGCGACATTCTGCAATCGCTGGTGCGGGCCATTAACAGCGCCCAGCACAACATCTGGCTGGCCACGCCTTACTTTCTACCCACCTGGAGTGTGCGGCGCTCGCTGCGTCGCGCGGCCAATCGCGGGGTCGATGTGCGGTTGCTATTGACCGGTCCCCGCACCGATCACCCGTCCGTGCGTTACGCCGGGCATCGTTACTACCCGCGGTTGCTCAAGTCCGGGGTGCAGATATTTGAGTATCAGCCGTGCTTTCTGCACCTGAAAATGGTTCTGGTCGACGATTGGGTGAGCATTGGCTCGTGCAACTTTGACCACTGGAATCTACGTTTTAACCTTGAGGCCAACCTGGAGGCCATCGACCCGACGCTGACTAAAGCCGTGGCGGCCAGCTTTATGAACGACTTCGCGCAAAGCCTGCCGATCACCTTGCAATCCTGGCAGTCCCGGCCATTGTGGGGGCGGGTCAAACAGCGTATCTGGGGCTGGGTTGACCGGGTGGTGGTCAACCTTTTGGGGCGCCGCCGTTAAAGGTTACCGCCTGAACGCAGGGGCTGTTTGAAGAAAGCGTGGCATTTTGTTGAACGCGCGGTTACATAACGCTGCAGAACGTGCAAAATCGAACGACTTCACGGGCGACTGGACAGCGTGAAGTCTGAATTTTTTGGAGCGTTGTGCATGACTTCTTCATTGTGGCTGGCCGTACTGGCGTCGGGCTTTATCTATGGCATCACTCCGGGCCCGGGTGTTTTGGCTGTGTTCGGCATTGGCGCAGCCCGTGGGCGCCGTGCGGGCGCCGGCTTCCTGTGCGGGCATTTACTGGGTGATGTGATTTGGTGCAGTACGGCGTTGATTGCGATTGTCGGCGCGCGGGAATTTGGCAGCACTGCATTCAACGTATTGGGCTTGATCAGCGGCCTTTACCTGTTCTGGCTGGGCCTGCGCGCCGTGCGTGCCAAGCGCAGCAGCGTGGCCGAGGAAGGCCCGGCCCGTAAGCCGTTTGCCCACGGTATTTTCTTTGGCCTGACCAACCCCAAAGCCTACCCGGTGGCCGTGGCGACCTTCACCGCGCTGCTGTCCGGGCGTGCTGAACTGCTCACCTGGAGCATGCTGCCCTGGCTCATCGCCCTGAGCTTTGTCGGCGGCGCACTGGCGTATGTGATCTTGATCGGTATCGTCGGCGCGGGTCACGTACGCGCGCTGTATCAACGCCATCAATTGCTGATTACACGTTTGTGTGGCGTGATGTTTATCGGCTTTGCCATCAGCGCGCTGGCGCATGCCTTGCCAGGGCTGGTGGGCAGCAACAAGTAACGTGATCTGCCGGGAGTGCAGTCATGGGGCAACACAGGGATAGGGATGGATGTTCACGTTTAATCTCGAGGCATCGAGGGCTTTATGGACATCAAAAGATACCTGTCTCAAGTCAGTTTTATTGATCAGTTGCTGGATGCGGTCTGCGTCGTGGACCGCAAGTACCACATTGTTTATGTCAGCGCGGCCTGCCTGCGTATTTTTGGCTATGAGCAGGACGAACTGATCGGCCGTTGCATTATCGATCTGGTTCACCCGGCTGACCGTGAACGCACTGTGCATGCTGCCAATGACGTCAGGGAGGGCGACCCCCTGCCGAATTTCGAGAACCGTTATCTACGCAAAGACGGCAGTGTCATACATATTTTGTGGTCTGCGCGCTGGTCAGAAGACTATCGACTGCACATCGCGGTGGCCCGTGACATTACCGAGCGCAAACTGGCCGAGTCCCGTCAGTTGGCGCTGTTTGCCATCTCCGAAGCCGCCCATGGGGCTGGGGATTTGCTGGAGTTGTTCAAGCGCGTTCACGCGTTGATCGGTCAGTGGCTGCCAGCGATAAACTTTTCGGTCGCACTGTGTGATCAACCGGATGGTTTGTTGAGTTTTCCTTATCGGGTTGCAGAGCACGGGGATTGGCCGCTGGACGAGGTGACGCGGCTGAGCCAGGAGGTCATCCGCAGTGGGCAGATGCTACTGCACGCCGAGCAGGGTTCAGCGTCGTGGCTGGGCGCCCCGTTGGTAGCGCAAAACGGCATTATCGGTGCGGTGCTGGTCAAGAGCTCATCGGGCAGTGAACCCTATACCGAGGCGCACAAAGAACTGTTGCAGTTCGTATCCGCCCAGATTGCAGCGGCCATTGAGCGAAAAAAACTCCACGCTCACCTGCAGTTTTTGGCGCAGCACGATGCACTGACCGGCTTGCCCAATCGCGAGTTTCTGTACGAACGTTTAAACAGCGCGCTGGCCCGGGCCAAACGCGAGCAGCAGTATCTGGCAGTGCTGTATGTCGATCTGGATGACTTCAAACGGATCAATGACAGTTACGGACATGGCGTTGGCGACGTGTTGCTGCAACACGTGGCGCTGCGCTTAAAAGCCTGTGTGCGCGAAAGTGACACCGTGGCCAGAATGAGTGGCGACGAGTTTGTAGTGGTGCTTGAAAACCTCAAACGGCCAGAAGACGGGTTGATCGTGGCCGAGAACATCCGCACTGAATTGAGCCAGCCCCTCTTGATTGAAGGGCAGACACTCAACACCCTCCCCAGCATCGGCATCGCCGTTTACCCCGAACATGGCGACGACGCCCGGCAACTGCTGCACCAGGCCGACACGGCCATGTACAGCGTGAAAAAAAGCAGCCGTTAACCCCTTCGCCTCGCGATCTTTTTAAACACCCAAAGATCGCGAAGCTCGCTCCTGCACAATGCTTTATTGCTTGAGGTGTATGTCTGCACACCGCTCGATCTGGGCCCAGTCGATTTCAAGGCCTAAACCCGCATTGCCCGGTGCGGTGATTTGCCCGCGTGGATTGGTGCGTATCGGGTTGGCTGTGGCAAATTCGAACAGCTCATATTCGCACGCCTGCTCGAAGTAGCTGCTGGTTGGCTGCCCGAGCATCAGGTGCAGGTTGGCAGCTTGTGCAAGCGCATGGCCCCAGCTTTGCAGTTCGACCTGAATGCCATTGGCGGCGGCGTTATGGATGATTTTAAGCGCGGGTGTAATGCCGCCGCAGGTCATGACGTCAACCCGTACCCGGCTCCAGCAGTGTTGCCGGACGGCAAAGGCCACCAATCGATAGTCGGTAATGGCATTGCCGGCCGCCAGCACCGGCACATTCAGCCGCGCCGTCAGTTGCTGATAGCCGGCGAGGTCATAGTCATCCAGCGGCGCTTCAAACCAGGCGTAACCCAGCTCACCCAGTACCCTGCCCACTGTCAGCGCCGCGTTCAGGTCATAACGCTGTTCTACATCCAGCATCAGCGCCAGGCCTTTATCGGCATGTGCACGCTGCACCTGTTCAATCATCTCCAGGTCCCGTGCCGGGTCGCACCAGCAGTGAAACTTGATCGCCCGATAGCCTCGCTCGGCCAGTTGTTGCACGGCCTCGACATAAGCGTGCGGCGTCGCCAGCACCGGAGTGCTGGCATAAGCGTCAATATGCTCGCGGTAACCGCCGAGCAGCTTGAACAAGGGCTGCCCGGCCGCTTGTGCGGCAATATCCCACAACGCAACATCAATCAGGGCCTGAGCTTGCGCCGAACGCGCATACGCCTTGGGATGAAAGTGCAGCCACAGTGCTTCGCGATCCAGTGCTGAGCGGCCGATCAGGTCCGGGATCATGTCGCGCAGCGTTTCAGCCAGTACAGCATCGCGATGATGCGAGGTGTAAGCATCCGTGGCCGCGCTGCCCACCACACCATCACGGGTGGTGATACGAATAAACGTATGCGTGGTGCACGGCTCGGGTTGTTCCGGGGTCCAGGTAGAGCCTCGTACCGGCGGCGTACAGGCAAAGACTTCAACGTGTTCAATGATCAGATTCGTCATGTCTCATCTCCTGGATTCAGGGGTGAACGCGGTAGCGCTCAATCATGGCCTCGTCCAGCACCACGCCCAGTCCAGGTGTATCGGGCACAGGGACCTGGCCGTCATGCAGTGGCAACAGGTTTTTCACCAACCCCCGGAACAGCGGGCTGTCACTTTGTGAGTACTCGATCAGTTCACCGAACTCGCTGGCGGCTAGAAAGTGCACCGTGGCCGCCAGCAAAATTCCGGTGCTGAAACCGTGAGGGACCAATTGCGCGCCATGCAGTTGTGCCAGCTCGTAGATGTGGCGCATCTCGCTGATCCCGCCGCAGCGGGTAATGTCGGGCTGAATGATCGCGGGCCTTGATGCTTCGAGGAAGTGACGGAATTCATGGCGTGTGGCCAGGCCTTCGCCGCCGGATATGCGCATGTCCGAGCGCTCAGCCAGATACGCCAAGCCGCGCGTATCGTCGGAGGGCAGGGGCTCTTCGATCCAGTTCAGATCGAACTCACGCAATGCATCACATTGCGCCAGTGCGTGCGGGTAGTTTCGCCAACGGCCCACCAGGTCGATTTGCAGTTGCACGTCGTCACCGATTTCTTCCCGGATGACTCGCAGCATTGCCTGGTCTTTGCGCAGGTCCTCGCCAAACCCCGCGCCACCCAACTTGATGCTGCGCAAACCCTGGGCCAGCAACCCCCGCACAAGTTCACGGTTACCGGCTTCGTCGGGCCTTGGAATAAACGTGCCGTAAGCCGGGATGTGCTCACGGTATTTTCCGCCCAGCAACGTGTGCACCGGCACGCCGTAATGCTGCCCGGCAAGGTCCCAGAGTGCGATGTCCAGCGCACTGATCGCATGAATCGCTGCCCCGCGGCGGCCCATGTATTCGGATTGGCGGTACATCTTCTTCCACAAGCGGTCGATTTCCAGCGGGTTTTCGCCCAGCAGTATGTCGCGCAAACCCTGACAGGTTTCGTGGGAGGCCGGAGTTTCGATCAAGGCTTTGACCACCGCCGGGGAACTGTCGGTTTCCCCGACACCGATCAGCCCGGTGTCTGTATGGATGCGCACGATCAACGCATCTTCACCCCATTCGCAGGGTTGATCGAGCGCAGGCACGCGCAACCAGATGGCTTCTACATCTATGATTTTCATGGCTGTGTTTCCAGAGTCGGTGCAGCACCGTGGCGTTGGTGGGCACGGGCGGCGCTTGCTTGGGCGGCATCCATGGTGGACAGGCGTTCGCTCTGTTCTTCGATCAGACTGGCCGGCATGGCGGCATAGTCTTCACGCAGCCATTTCAACAGGCCCCAGATTTTTACGAACAGGATAAAAATGAACGGGATGGCGGTCAGGATCACCGCTGTTTTCAAGGTGTTGAGTGAGGCGTTGATGTACAGCATCGCCAGTGGCAACGCGGCTAGCAGCAGGCACCAGAACAAACGCAGTGACGGCGCCGGGTCCTGGCCTTCGCGCAGATTGCGGGTGCTGGTTGCAGCAACGGTGTAGGCCACGGCGTCGAGGTGCGAGGCCAGGAAAACCAGCATCAACACGAAGTAGATGACCGACAGTACTTTGCCAAAAGGCAGGCTGTTCAACAGCAGCGAGACTGCCGCTTCGCCCCCGGCGCCGCTGAGCATGGCGGGCGCGTTGACCACATCGGTGATGAACTGGTGAATGGCAAAACTCTGCAGGCTGCCGAAGAAGAACCAGCACCCGCCGCAGCCCCCGAGGATCATGGCCATGACCACTTCCTTGATTGTGCGGCCTTTGGACACACGGGTGACGAAAATGGCCACGCCCGGCGCATAAGTGATCCAGTACAGCCAATAAAACACCGTCCAGCCGCGAGCAAATTCGCCGTTGCCGGTTGGATCCGTGGCCAGGCTCATGTGGATGAAATTTTGCAGTGTCAGGCCAATAGCGTTGGCGGTGTTATTGATGCTGAACAGGGTTGGCCCAAGCAGCAATACAATCAGAGCGAAAAGCATGGTCATGCCGCAGGCCAGCTTGGCCAGGCGCTGCATGCCAGAGCTGATACCAATCCAGGAACTGAGCGAGAACACCACGGTGACCAGCATCACCAGACAGGCCTTGAGCATAAAGCCGTCAGTCAGGCCGGTCAGATCGGACAGCCCTTTAGCCACGGTCGACGCGGTGAGGGTGGTGGTCAGGACCAGCCCGCCGAAGGTGGCAAACAGGAAGATCAGGTCGATGATTCGTCCCACCGGGCCGTGAGCCTTGAAGCCGGTAATCGCCTCAATAATGCCCGCCAGGCTCAGGCCTTTGTTTTTGCGGACATGGAAGTGGTACGCCATCGCCAGCGAGGCAATGCCGTAGATCGCCCAAGGGGTGATGCCCCAGTGAAAGAACGAGTACGCGATGCTCATTTCCAGCGCTTGCTTACTGGCGGAGGCAATGTCCAGGCCCGGTGTGAGGTAGTAATACGCCCACTCCATAAAGGCCCAGTACATGGTTGCCGAGCCGAGCCCTGCGCAAATGAACATGAAGATCCAACTGGTGTTTTTGTACTCCGGTTTGCCTTCGCCCAAGCGGATGTTGCCGTACTTGCTGAAGGCCAGACCGACGATCAGGATGACACAGACAAACCCCAGCACTTGCACCAGCGTGCCGAAGGTCATGGTGGCGGAAGTGAACAGATGATCAGCCAGCACTTTGGCCTGATCGGGAAACATCATCAGGCCGATAACCGTCAGCGAAATCACCGCGATACTGGTGAAAATCAGGGTTAGGTCTTTCTGCGTGTTTTGCAGCATATTGAGTCCCAACTATTGTAATTATTGGATAGGCCCCCTTTATTTTCGGGGGCTGCGGCTAATGTAGGCAGGCTCTCGCGCAGAGAGAATCGCGATTTAGTAATGGACTGATAACGACCTCTTATGAATAAGTTCACAGAGCGTTTACCCCATCTCACGTTATTGCTGGCCTTTAAAACAGTGGCCGAGCAGGGCAGCTTTACGCGCGCGGCGAATCTGCTGCATTTGTCGCAATCGGCGGTCAGCCAGCAGGTTGTGAAGCTGGAAGAGGTACTGGGGGTGCCCTTGTTTGTGCGCTCCACGCGCACCGTCACGCTGACCAAGGCGGGGGCAGCATTGCTGAGTGATATTCGCGGGCCTTTTGAGCAATTGGTTGGCGCGTTTGAAAAGTGTGCCCGGCAAGTAGCACCTCCGGTGTTGTACATCGAGGCGGAGCCGGTGATGAGTGCGTTTTGGCTGACGCCTCGGCTTAAACACTTCACTCGGCGTTTTCCGGCGCTGCATATTCAGCAGTTGCTTAGTACTCAGCGGGTCGAGTTTCCCGACGAAGTCGAGTTGGCCATCAAGTGGGGGACCTCTGATTGGCCCGGTTTTGAGGCCGAGTACTTGATGGGGCTTAACTATGTACCTGTGTGTTCACCTGCGCTGGCGCAAGCCATCCATATACCGGCCGACCTGGCAAGTCAGCCGTTGTTGCACGACCGGCATTACCACGATTGGGAGAGCTGGCTGGCGCTTTACCCGCAGGCGGATTTGCATGTGCGCACCGGGCATGTGGTGACGGACTCCAACGTGCTGGCGCAGTTGGCGATCGAGGGGCATGGCGTGGCTTTGTGTGCCATCGAACTGTGCGAGCGGGCTGTGCGCAATGGAGAGTTGGTGATTCCGTTTCCTCACCTGAGCATGCGGCACAAGCTCGCTTATTACTTGCTGACGCAGCGGCAAAAAGGCGTCAGCGAAATGACCCGTCAGTTCATTGAGTGGATCAAGGGTGAAGCGCAAGGCCATTGATCCTCCAACACTGGCGTGTGAACGTGGGTGTCGTTCACACGCCACTCTCGGTTAGAACTTGAACGTTACGCCCAACTCGGCACTGCGGGGTGCTCCCAGAAACACCTGCGTCGATGAATAGCCGGAATACTCACCATAGAACGCGTTGGTGAGGTTGCGGCCGCGCAAGGTCACGGTGGCGTTTTTCAGCTCATAACTGATCGATGCATCCAGCGTGGTGTGGCCCTCCACAAAATAGGTGTTGGCCGTGTCGGTGTAGAACCCGCTGGCGTGCTTGACGAAAGCCCCAAGCGTCACTGGCAAGGTGCTCAAACGGTACAGCACGGCGGCATTGGCGGTGGTGTGCGGGACGTTGACCGGGTGGTTGCCGGAGCGATCCGCGCCGCCCGCTTCGATCAGTTCGTCGTAGCGCGCATCCACCAGCGAAACCCCCAGATCGAGCTGCAGTTGCGAGGTCAATTGGGTCGATGTGCTCAGTTCCATGCCCTTGGAAACCTGGCTGCCCCCTTGAATGGTCAGCGTCGCGTCGTTGGGGTCGCGGGTCAGAATGTCATTGAGACGAATCCAGTACAGCGAGCCCAGCACCGTGGTACGCCCGTCAAAGGCATTGGCCTTGAAGCCGACTTCCACTGAACGCCCTTTGGACAGGTCGAAGCCGCCATTGGCGGTCGAGATCAGCAGCAAGGACGACACCGGTGTCACGGCCGTTGAGTACTGAGCGTAGAGCTGCACGTCAGGCGTCAGGTTATACACCGTGCCCATGCGCCATGAAAACGACCGGTAGGTCGGGTTGAATGACTGCCGGGTGCCCAGGTTGAGATCGGTGATGGCACGACGCAGGTCGATGTCTTCGTAGCGCACGCCGCCGACCCATAACCAGTCGGGTGTCAGGTTGAAGGCGTCTTCGGCAAACAGCGCGGTGGTGTCCATATTGGACTGATACACCACGTTGTTACCGGCGCCGGGCCAGTTGTAGCTGTCGCTGGACGGGAAGCTGCCGACATCCGGGTTGTGCGGGTCAACCGAAGTAGTGGTGCCGTTTTGTCGGGGGTTGCTGAAGCGGGTGTAGTTAAACTCGCCACCGACCGTAAACCGGTTACGGAAATCGCCCAGCAGCGTGTCGTTGGTCGCGCTCAAGCGTTCGCTCCAGAACTGATGATCGTGGCTGATGCGCTGGTCGGTGCGGTCCAGCAGTCCGGTGCTGCGGTTGTAGGTTTGCTCGCCCGAGAGGAAGAAATCTCGCCTTGCGGTGTAGTAACTGGCCAAGTTGTTGAGCGACCAGTCATCGTTGAGGCGGTAATCCGTGGTCCAGCGCAACGCAGTACTGCGGGCCCCTGAGTGCGCGCCGTCCGGGCTGTAGTTCAGGTAGCGGGCCGATTTGTCGATGACCAGGCCATAAGGGTTTTTGACGATACCGCTGGCGTGGCCCGCCGCGGAAGCGGCCACCAAGGGCGAGCCTTGGTAGGCCGAGTCGTAGGAATCGTCGAAATGGTCAATGGCAAACAGCATCGACAGGTCGTCATTGGGGGTGTAGAGCAGGCTGCCCGTCAGGCCCAAAGCGCTGGTGTTCTGATGGTCGATGTCGTACAGGCTGTCGGAACTCAGCGAACTGATGTCCGCCCGCACGGCCACGTTGTCGGACAGCGGCTGGTTGACCCCGATCGCGGCACGCCGAGTGTTGAAACTGCCAGCACTGAACATGCCGTCCACGTGCTGGCCATCCAGGCTGGCCTTGCGCGTAATCATGTTCACCGCGCCGCCCAGCGCGCCTTCGCCAGACAACACCGAAGACGGGCCCTTGAGCACTTCGACACGCTCGTAGTTCCAGGTGTCGACATCACGGGTGACAAGGGTCGAGGAAGCCACGCGCACGCCGTCTTGCATTACATTAATTGCACTGCCACTGAAGCCGCGCATTGTCAGTACGGCCGGGTTGCCCGGGACGTTGCCGACCGTGGCGCCGTTGATGTCGGAAAATACCTCTTTGGTGGTGCGTAGGCCTTTGACCTGCATGTCTTGCTGAGTTTTGACCTCGACCGTGGCCGGGGTTTCGCGGGCGGTGAGGCCCAGTCGGCTGCCGGTGGTGTTCTGCTCATCCAGGTGCAGCGGGTCCTGCAGCGGGGAGAGCGCGGTGGCGTTGACCTGTAACGCCTCTAGGACCACGGGTGTGGGGGCGTCGGCCAGGGCCGGGAGTTGCCAAATGCTGGCGCTGGCCAGCAGCAACGGTTTGATCGGCAAGCCGGTACGTTTCAACAGGGCGAGCAGGTGCCCTGACGCCACAGGCGCCATTTTTACAATGTGTTCAGACATGTTTTCACCACAAAGCCGCGCGCACACGCACTGCGCGCCGGCATAACGTTGTCGAGTCAGTGAGCGACGCAGGTGCGCGCCGTGAACGAACGTGGGGTTACGGGGCTTGTGGTTGAAGCCTGGGGATCACGTAGCGGGGCGGGGGTTTGAGCGGGCCACGGGGCTGGGATCGAGTGGGGCGTGCACGGCGGATCAGCCAGCCCAGTGCGATAAAGAAGATCAACGCCTGAGCGACCGAGGCGGCAAATGAGCAGGTGTCTTCCATGGCTTTCATGGACGTTGGTGACATGTCGCTGATCTTCGACATGTCTTTCATGGCATGGCTGGGGGTGTGGCTCATGCCGCACTCCATCCGTGTAGGTGCCCGCGAAAACGCACCGAGCATCTGCCCGTGGCAGATACTGCAGGCGAGGCCGTTGAACAGGATGAAAGCCAGCAGCATCCAGGCAACGAGCGAACGGTGGTCACGGGCAAATCTCATGGGGCGGGAATCTACCACTGCTTTTTCTCGACTCACAGCGATGTGTACCGAGCCTGCGCTCTGGCGAGGCGCCACGCCGCGTCAATCAAGCGATCAAGGGTGGTGCGACAAAATGGCACGCGCCTCAGGCAAGTGCTTGATACAGCCGCGTTTTCTGCTGAGTGCGGATTTGCTGCGGGTGCAGGCTGTACAGATTTCGCTGGCCATTAGCATGTATTCACTAGGCATAACAGTTTGCTGGGATGTAATATCATTACATTATATTTCGAGCGACCCGCGTGAAGACTCCCCGATCCCCCCTTGTTGCAGGCATTGTCAGTTCTGCGCTGGCCCAGTCTGCGGGTAAGCGACTGTTAACCTCGTTGTGTGTGTTGGTGGTGTTGTGGCTGGGCATCGCCTGGGCGGTGGCGATTCCATGAGTGCGGCGAGCATTAGCCTGGATGACCTGACCGTCACCTATGAGCGCCGACCGGCGGTGCATCACATCAGCGGTTGCTTCGATGCAGGCAGCCTGACTGCGATTGTCGGCCCTAACGGTGCTGGCAAATCGACGCTGATCAAAACCATTGCCGGCACGCTAAAGCCCGCCGCCGGGCGGGTAGATCGCGGCAATCTGGCGTTGCGTAATCTTGGTTATTTGCCGCAAGCGGCCGAGATCGATCGCAGTTTCCCCCTGAATGTTGTCGATACGGTGCTGATGGGCGCATGGCGCAGTATCGGGGCCTTTCGTGGCGTCAGCCGTGAGCAAGCCCGGCAGGCCCAAGAGGCGTTGATTGCCGTCGGGCTTGAAGGGTTTGAAGACCGCAGTGTCGGCTCGTTGTCGTCCGGGCAGTTTCAGCGGGTGCTGTTTGCACGCTTGTTGATGCAGAACGCCTCGGTAATTTTGCTGGACGAACCCTTTACCGCCATTGATGCACGCACCACTCAAGACCTGCTCAAACTGATCCGCGACTGGCACGGTCAGGGCCGCACCGTGATCGCGGTGCTGCATGACATCGAACAGGTGCGCAAACATTTCCCCAATACGCTGCTGATGGCGCGCGAGGCGATTGCCTGGGGCGACACCGCGACCGTGTTGCACGCCGACAATTTGCGCCGGGCGCGCAACATGGCCGAGTACTGGAGTGACGATGCCACGCCCTGCGATATGAACGAGGAGCAGCCGTCATGATGCTGTATCAGATGGTGGTGCAACCGTTTGTTGAATTTGGCTTTATGCGCCGCGCCTTGGTGGCTTGCCTGGCGCTGGGTATCGGCTCCGGCCCGGTGGGTGTGTTGTTGATGTTGCGACGCATGAGCCTGGTCGGTGATGCGATGAGCCACGCGGTATTGCCCGGTGCGGCAGTCGGCTTTTTGTTCGCCGGTTTGTCATTGCCCGCCATGGGCTTTGGCGGGCTGATCGCCGGGCTGTTGGTGGCGTTGCTGGCCGGGTTGGTCAGCCGTTTTACGACCTTGCGCGAAGACGCCAGCTTCGCGAGTTTTTACCTCACTTCGCTGGCTGCCGGGGTGTTGATTGTCTCGTTGCATGGCTCCAGCGTGGACCTGTTGCACGTGCTGTTCGGGACCATTCTGGCCATCGACAGCCAGGCCATTTTCATGGTCGGCGGCATCGCCTCATTCACCTTGATCGTCCTTGCCCTGATTTATCGACCGCTGATACTGGAGTGTTTCGACCCCGGCTTTCTGCGCGCGGTGGGCGGTAAAGGCTCGTTGTATCACGTGCTGTTTTTGCTGCTGGTGGTGCTCAATCTGGTGGCCGGTTTTCAAGCGCTGGGCACGTTGATGGCGGTGGGCATGATGATTATCCCGGCCACCGTGTCGCGGTTTTGGGCCACATCATTAAGTGCGCTGATGATCATTTCGACCGTGGTCGCCACGCTCTCGGGCTTTATTGGTTTGATCGTTTCGTTTCATGCCGGCGTCGCTTCCGGCCCGGCGATTGTGCTGACCGCCAGTGCTTTTTATGTGATTTCGCTGCTGTTTGGCCGCAGTGGAATTGTCCGTCGCTTGCTCCCGAAAACGCATCTCACCCACTGATTTCCGACACTCACCCAAAGGGGATTCGCATGAAGCCAAAAATGCTGCTGGCTGCTGTTTTTGCATTGTCGAGTATGGCCGGTCTTGCCCAGGCAAAACCCATCGAAGCGGTGGCGTCATTCACCGTGCTTGCCGACATGGTGCAGAACGTGGGCGGTGACCATGTGCACGTGACCTCGCTGATCGGCCCTAACGGCGATCCGCATGCCTACGAGCCAACGCCTAATGACGCACAGGCGTTGAAGCGGGCCAATCTGGTGTTTGTCAGCGGTTTGCATCTGGAGGGCTGGCTTGACCGCTTGATCAAGGCCTCGGGTTACCAGGGCCAGCCGGTGGTGCTGTCCAATGGCATCAAGACCCGCAGCATGGAAGAAGACGGCAAGCGCATCACCGACCCGCATGCCTGGAACAGTGCGGCGAACGGTGTGGTGTATGTGCGCAACATCATCAGCGCCTTGCAAAAGGCTGACCCGGCCAATGCCAGCGATTATCAGGCCAAAGGCGAGCAGTACATCCAGCAGTTGGAGCAACTGGATGCTTATGCCCGCGCGCAGGTCCAGGCAATCCCCAGTGACAAACGCAAGGTCCTGACCTCGCACGATGCGTTTGGATACTTCGGCGATGCTTATGGCGTGACTTTCCTGTCGCCGCTGGGCTTCTCGACAGAAACCGAAGCGTCGGCTGCGGACGTGGGCAAGCTGATCAAACAGATCAAGCAAGAACACGTCAGCACTTACTTCTTCGAAAACTCCAGCGACCCGCGGCTGGTCAAGCAAATCGCTGATGCCAGCGGCGCGCAGCCAGGTGGCGAGCTTTACGTTGAATCGTTGTCACCTGCCGATGGCCCGGCGCCGACGTATGCGCAAATGTTCCGCTACAACGTCGACAAGCTGACGGCGGCGATGAAGGGGAATTAAAGCTGGCACTTTTGTAGCCGCTGAGGAGCGAAGCGAGGCTGCGATGCGGGCCGCAGGACCGCCGTTTGGGGTCGCTGCGCAACCCATCGCAGCCTCATTCTTCGACAGCGGCTACGGGGTTTTGCAAGGGCTTTGACCGTGTCTGACAATCATTAATGCGATATAGATATATTAAATAGTTCTTTTATTACCAATGGTTCGGGTTGTTAGACTTCAAGGCTAATGGCCTGCACTGCTGATCAGTGGCGGGGTCACGTTCTTAAGTTTTTCTTCTGAGATCCTGAGATGAGAATTAGCCTTCTGAGTTCGGCCGTTGCAGTTGCTTTGTCTCTCGTGAGCGCTGGCGTTTTTGCCGATGTCGCCGCCATCAAAAACAAGGGCGAGATTGTGATCGGTACCTTGGGTACTGATGAACCCAACAGTTTCGTTGACCCCAAGACCCGCCAGATCATTGGCTATGAGATCGATCTGGGCAATGAAATTGCCAAGGACCTGGGCGTCAAGCCGGTCTACAAACAGATCGCCGTAGCCGCGCGGATTCCAGAGTTGCAGCAGGGCCGCGTCGATCTGCTGGCCGCTTCGCTGACCCACAACAAAGAACGTGAGGCGCTGGTCGATTTCTCGTATTCAGTGTTGATCACCGGGCAAAAAGCCATGGTGAAGAAATCCAGCGGCGTGACGGCACTTGATCAACTGGCCGGAGAAAAAATCCTCACCGTCAAAGGCGGTACTCAGGAACCCAACATCCTCAAGGCGTTGCCGACCGCTAAAGTCGTGACCTTCGACACTTCGCAACAGGCACTGCTGGCGTTGCAGCAGGGTAAAGGCAAAGCGTTTGTTGATGATGAGTCGGCCCTGACCAACGATTTTGCGAAGATCGGTGCAGGCGCCAAAGGCTACGCAATCCTCCCTGAAAACCTCAGCACCGAAGCGCTTGCGCTGGCATTGCCCAAAGACAGCGGCGACTTGAAAGTGGCTGTCGACAAGACTCTCGCGCGTCTTGAAAGCTCGGGTGAAGCCGAGAAGCTGTACCTGAAATGGTACGGCCCGGGCACCAAATCGAACCAGGCCGAGCGCCATTTCAAGATCGACTCCGATCAGGTTGAGTAACCGCTGCCATTAGGCGGGCCGGTCATGACATTGCTGGTCTGGTAACTCCAGGCAACGCCAATGAATGGCCGGCCGGTCTCCAAGAGTTTTGCGCGAGATGCTGGATTTTGATTATTCGTTACTCCTGAGCGGTCAATACCACGACATGCTGCTCAGTGGCTTGATGCTGTCCATCAAGCTCGCCTGTGTCACGTTAGTGTGCGCACTCCCGTTGGCCCTGTTCATTGCCTTGCTGCGTCTGTCACCTGTGCGGCCGCTGCAATGGCTGGGTTTTGCCTACGTCGAGTCCATCCGCAATATTCCGCTGCTGGCGCACATGCTGTTCTGGTATTTCGCGGCGCCTGAGTTTTTGCCCGAGTCCTTTCGCGAGTGGCTCTACGCCGGCAACATAGAGGCCATTAGCGCCATCGTTGCGTTGACGCTGTACACCGCAGCTTTTATGAGCGAAGACATTCGCAGCGGTATCCGTGCGATCCCCACCGTGCAACTGGAAGCCGGGCGTGCCCTGGGCTTTGGTTATCTTGCGAGCATGCGTCTGGTGGTTTTGCCGCAAGCCTTGCGGGTGACCGTTGCGCCGCTGATCTCGCAAACCCTCAATTTGTGGAAAAACACCAGCATCGCCACGGTGGTCGGTGTGGCCGAGTTGATGTATCAGGCCGGGCAGGTTGAAACCGCAACATTCCGCAGCCTTGAATCCTTTGCCTTTGCCACATCGGCCTATCTCAGCGTGTCGCTGCTGATTACCGGTGCTGCGGCGTGGTATCAACACCGCTACGTGCAGGCGAAATCACGATGACCACCTTAGAGTTGATCGATTCGTACTGGGTGTACTTCCTGGTCGGTCAATACCCCAACGGGCCGCTTGGCGGGTTGGCGCTGACCCTTATCCTGGCGTCTGCCGCGCTGGTCTTGGCGATGCCGCTGGGTGTGCTGTTCGGCCTGGCGCGGCTCAGCCCGTGGCGCTGGCTGCGTTGGCCGGTCACGGCGCTGGTGTTTGTGGTGCGCGGCACCCCGTTATTGATGGTGATTTTTTGGGCGTACTTTTTCCTGCCCAGCCTCACCGGCTTCAAGACCGACCAGTTCACCACCATGCTGATTGCACTGGTGATCTTCGACGCAGCGTACCTGTCCGAGATCGTTCGCGCCGGGGTGCAGGGTTTGGACCGCGGGCAGGTGGAAGCATCGCGTTCGCTGGGGTTCGGCTACTGGCGCACGATGCGCTGGGTGGTCCTGCCACAGGCGCTGCGCACCATGCTGCCGTCGTTGGTTAACCAGTTTGTCTCGACGATCAAGGAAACCTCATTGGGCTACATCATTGGCCTCACGGAAATCTCCTTTATCGCCTCGCAGATCAACACCCAAGTGTTCACCATGCCGGCTCAGGTCTACCTGATTCTGGGGCTCACGTATTTTGTATTGTGCTTTGGCCTGTCACGTTTCGCCTTCTGGCTGGAGCGGCGTCAGACGCAACGTGCTTCCTTAACTGACAACAGCAAGGTGACCTGATGATTCGCCTGGAAAAAGTTAACAAGTGGTACGGCACCTATCAGGCGCTGGTGGATGTCGATGAGCATATTGCCAAGGGCGAGGTAGTCGTGATTTGCGGGCCGTCGGGGTCGGGCAAATCGACCTTGATCCGCACCCTCAATCGCCTGGAGCCGATCAAGTCCGGGCGCATTCTGATAGATGGTCAGGACATCCACGCCAAGGACCTGGACCTTAACCAATTCCGCTCACACATCGGCTTTGTGTTTCAGCAGTTCAACCTGTTCCCGCACCTCACCGTGCTGGAAAACTGCACGCTGGCACCGATTCGTCTGCGCGGCCTGAGCCGGGCAGACGCTGAAAAAGAAGCCATGGCGTTACTCGATCGTGTAGGCCTTGCGCACAAGGCGAGTGCCTTTCCGATCAATTTGTCCGGTGGTCAGCAGCAGCGCGTGGCCATTGCCCGGGCGCTGGCGATGCGCCCACCGTTGATGCTGTTTGACGAGCCCACCAGTGCGCTCGACCCGGAGATGGTCGGTGAAGTGTTGCTGGTGATGCGAGACTTGGCCCGCGATGGCATGACCATGGTCGTGGTGACCCACGAGATGGGCTTTGCCCGTGAAGTGGCCGACCGGGTTTTATTTATGGATCAGGGTCGGGTGCTCGAGCGAGCGCCTGCCGAAAGCTTTTTCCAGAACCCGGAACATCCGCGCACGCAGAAATTTTTGGCGGATATCCGTACACCTTTTTCGTCTGCCGTTTGAGGACTGAGTGGTCATGAGCACTGCGATCCGAGAGTTACCCATCATTGATGTAGCGCCATTGTTCACTGCAAGCGGGCGCAGTGAAGTTGCTGAGCAGATCAGCCGCGCCTGCCGCGAACAGGGGTTTTTCTATGTCGTCGGGCATGGCATTGACCCGGCACTGGTGCAACGCCTTGAAGCCTTGAGCCATGAGTTTTTTG
Source organism: Pseudomonas sp. PS01297 (assembly GCF_029959305.1). Taxonomy (NCBI): domain Bacteria; kingdom Pseudomonadati; phylum Pseudomonadota; class Gammaproteobacteria; order Pseudomonadales; family Pseudomonadaceae; genus Pseudomonas; species Pseudomonas sp. PS01297. The sequence continues at coordinate 38,828 of NZ_JASCPQ010000014.1, read as the reverse complement.
CACTGGACGAAGCCACCAAACTGCGCTGGCGCATGGAACTCGGCGGACGTGCCTGGCGGGGTTACTTTCCGCTGGGCGGTGAACTGACCTCAAACCGGCCTGACTGGAAAGAGGGCCTGTACCTGGGCACTGAGCTGGACGACACGGCGCCCGAAGTCGTGGCCAAAACCCCGGTGCATGGTGCGAACCTGTTCCCGGATGTCGTCGGTTTTCGCGAGACCATTCTGGCCTACATAGAGGCGGTGACTCAGCTTGGGCATCGGCTGCTCGAAGGCGTCGCCCTGAGCCTGGGGCTGGACGCGCAGTATTTTCACGACCGCTACACTGCCGATCCGCTGATACTGTTCCGCTTGTTCAACTATCCTTCGCAACCCGTGCCAGAAGGGCTGGATGTGCAGTGGGGCGTGGGCGAACACACCGATTACGGACTGCTGACCATCCTCCATCAGGACAGCATAGGCGGCCTGCAAGTGCGCACCCCGCAAGGCTGGATCGAGGCGACACCGATCCCTGGCGCGTTTCTGTGCAACATCGGCGACATGCTCGACCGCATGACCGGCGGCCTGTACCGCTCAACACCGCATCGCGTAGCGCGCAACACCTCGGGTTCGGACCGCCTGTCATTCCCGCTGTTCTTCGACCCCAACTACCGCGCGCGGGTCCAGCCAATTGAAGGCTTGCCTGCGGTTGAACAGCAAGACGACAGCGCCCAACGCTGGGACCAGGCCAACGTGCACGCCTTCAACGGGGAATATGGCGACTACCTGCTGAACAAAGTGTCAAAAGTCTTCCCGCAACTGCGTGAGAGCGTGTTGTAAATCCAATCTGCAGGAGCGAGTTTGTCTCGCGATCTTTTGATCTTTAAAAGATCGCGAGACAGGCTCGCTACTACAGCCTATTGCTAGTGAGGCAAGTGCGTACCTTTTTAAAGGCATTCATTAGCCTTGGGTTTGCTCGGCTTTGGCGTGCCTAAAACTCGATTTAACTCTCCGGCGACAGCGATGAGTTGTTGCTCCAACGCTTCGACATCGGACTGGCTGATCCCATCGTTTATCACCTGCAACGTACTGGCTCGTTTTTTCGGAGCAGGGGCCAGGTTGTGCGCGTCTTCAGAGACCAATGCTTGTCGGAGGAGGTTATTGATCAACGTCTGATAGCCTGTACCCGCACTTTCCGCGCGCTTGCGGGCAGCTTCAATCACAACATCGTCGAGCATGATGGTGATACGTGTCTTGCCTTTGCTGCTGGCAACCGCGCCGCGTTTGCCAGTACTGAAATCGTATTCGTCTTTCATGGTTCATACCTCCTGGTACTGGCGTCGTTCATGTTTGGTTGCGAGTCTGGCACTGATGACGCGCACAAAATGCGGGTCTCGATACGTATAGGCGACAACCAGTACACGCCCCTTTGCATCCAGTCCCATGGTGACCCAGCGTTCTTCCTCGTGGTCATGGTCCTGAATAGTTACGCCAGCCTCGTCGTAAAACACCTGCTCCGCATCAGCCAAACTAATGCCTTTATGCTTTTGCTGATTGGCGAGGTTTTTGGCCCTGTCGTATTGAATCCTGAATGTTCTCATTATGCATATTTCCTATGCATAAAAAAGCCATTGTAAAGACCGTTAGTCAGCAAGGTATTTCTCCAAGTCTGGCGCTGTGATATAGGATGATCAGGTCCAATCTTGAAGGGGTAGCCAACGAATTTCAGTACGCAAACGACGACCCATTGCGTATGAGGAGTATGAGTGGCTTGTCGGAAGAGATGTTTGGAGTCTGAGGGCGGGCGTAGATAGCTGGAGAGGAGAATACTGGACAACGAGGGAGAAGCAGAATTGGAGCGGGTAGAGGGAATCGAACCCTCAACTAAAGCTTGGGAAGCTTTCGTTTTGCCACTAAACTATACCCGCTCAAAGCGGCTAACTTTGTACCAGAAGTCGGCCTTGATGAGAAGTTTTTTATTCTTGAAACGTGCATTTCAGGGCGTTGGTTAAACCTTTTCGTGTTTTAAGCGCCGTCACAGCGCTACCGACAATCGCTGTGCGGGCCTTGTGATGACAGGCGCTGGCGGTTTTAAAAAGTCGAGCAAGGCAATCTTGCTGATGTGGCTGGCCTGTTTGTGCTCCATGTCCAGAAAGTGTCCGGTGTTTTCCACGCTGACAAATTGGCTGTCGCGGATCGCGTGTGCGAATTGCCGTGCGTCATTGGCGGCGGTGTATTCGTCCCATTCACCATTGATGAACAACACCGGTATTTCAATGCGTTGTGTGGCCTTGAGATAGCACTGAGGGTCGCCGCTCAGCACCTGGTTGATGTGAAAGTGCATCTGCGCGTATTCATGTTCGGCCAAGGTGCTGACGTGCCGGTAGTTGAAGCGCTTGAACAGAGAAGGCAGGTGTTTGCCCAGGGTGTCGTTGACCAGGTTGCCGACCTGCGTGCGATTGCAGTCTGCCAGGCAACGGCGGCCGCGCTCCAGGTAGTTGCGCATGGGGATATTGATGAGGGGCGAAAATGAGCTGATGACGGCTTTTTCGATACGCCGGGGTGAACTGGCCAAGGCGGTCAGCGCGGCGGTGCCTCCCCATGAAAATGACAGCACGTACTGGGCGTCGAAGTGCTCAATCAACTCCAGAAGCACGTCGGCTTCCAGTTCTTGGGTCAGAGGGGTCTGATGCCGGTTGTGGGGTTTTGACTGGCCTGCGTAGGGCTGATCGTAAAGGACGACGTTGAGGTGCGGGTGCAGGTTTTTGACGGTTTGGGCGAACGATGCTGTTGTGGACATCGACCCATTGACCAGAATGATGGTGTTTTGCGCGGTATCAGAGCGGTAGAACTCAGTGTGAATTCGATACTGCCCCTGAATGTCGAGCACAGCGATTTCGGGCTTCATCATGGGTCTGACTCCAGTGAATCGAGCGTCTGTCAGACTGATAATGCGCCGCGATTGTGACAGGCAGGCGTGGCCTTAAGCGCAGTTCACATCTGTAGGAGCGAGCTTGCCTCGCGATTTTTTCAACGATCAAAAGATCGCGAGGCAAGCTCGTTTCTACAGCGGTTGCATCGCAGGGCAGCACTGTTGGACTTCCTCTGGCGTCAACGCACGGTAATCCCCCGGGGCGAGTCGACTGTCGAGCATCAATGGGCCAATGCTTTCACGGTGCAGGCGCACGACCTTATTGTCGAAGTAGCCAAACATGCGTTTAACCTGATGATAGCGACCTTCCACAATGCTCAAGCGCGCCGAGCGTGGGCCGAGCAGCTCAAGTGTGGCAGGCAAGGTGGTCAGGTCTTCGTAGGCGAAATACACGCCCTGTTCGAACCGGGTGATGTAGTCGTCAGTGATGTCTTGTTCCGTCTCGACGTAGTACACCTTGGGCAGTTTGGTTTGCGGTTGTGTCAGGTGGCGAGACCAATGGCCGTCATTGGTGATGAGCATCAAGCCGCTGGTGTTGAAGTCCAGTCGACCCGCGATGTGCAAGTCGTGCTTGTCGTCTTCGTTCAGCAGATCGAGCACGGTCGGGTGCTCGGGGTCTTGGGTGGCGCTGACGCAACCAGGCGGTTTGTGCAGCATGAAATAACGCGCGGGTTTGCCGGCTTGCAACACGTGTTCGTCGAGCTCAATCCGGCTGAACTCGCGAATGTCATGGTGTGGGTCAGAGACGATCTGGCCATCAACCCGCACGCGCTTTTCAATCAGTAACAAGCGAGCCTGTTGGCGGTTGAACTGGGGCAGGTTGCTCAGAAAACGGTCTACGCGCATAGCGATCAATCACAAGAGATACAGGCCTGCATCTTACGCGAGGTGTTCTGGGGGCGCTGGAGGTAATTGGTTGAGTACGTCGGCGCAGCGGGGGCACAGGCATGCGCTGTTGCGTTGCTCGGGCGCCAAAGCCCGCAGGATCTCAGGGTCAATGCTGACGCTGTAACACCAGCAGGGCAGATGCTCGGTCTGTGTACTGGCCATAGAGCAGTCATTACGCGCACCACAAGCGGGGCAAAGGTCGGGGGCTGTCATGTCGGGTGTCCGTGGAGTGGCTGGCATCAGTGGCGCCAGTGTATGCCTTGTGCAATGGCGCTGCGCTAATCACCTTGTCGCGCCCGGGCCTGGCCACTGGTCTGAGGGTTAGTGTTGCATGGCACTGAGTCTACTTTTTGCGGTCATATAAATCGTCAGGCAGCTTTGCTGTTTGACGCCGTCCAGCGCCGCTGGATCGTGCCCTTTCGCGGTCCAGGAGGCCGCCATGTTCCGACGTCTACTCACTATTGTTGTATTGGGTTTGGCTGTGTCTGCGTGTGTGCCTTATAACTCGGGTTACAGCGTTTATCGCTCTGATGTTTATACGGTGCCAGCACCTTATTACTACGGCGTTTACCGGCCTTATTACGTCTACCCGCACCCTTACTACGCCCCGTCGCCACACTACTGGGGCCCTGGGCCTGGGTATCACTATGGCTATGGGGGAGGTTACGGCCGAGGCTGGGGAGGCCGATAAAACACCGATCACGTAACGCGACTAATCCCTGCGTCGCAGGCTGGCGTGCGTATCGTCAGTCTGCGCTGCGGGTATTGATCAATTGACAATGGGAGCGAGCTTTTCTAGTGTCCGCGGCATTGTTTTTAAGGGTGTAACCATGACGTCGGATGATCGTATAAAACTTGAAGCTGCCTGGAAGCAGGCTTTGCGTGAGGAGTTCGATGAACCCTACATGGGCGAGTTGCGCGAGTTTTTGCGCCAGGAACATGTTGCCGGAAAAGAAATCTACCCGCCCGGGCCATTGATTTTCAATGCCCTGAACTCAACGCCGCTGAACAACATCAAAGTGGTCATTTTGGGGCAAGACCCCTATCACGGGCCTGGCCAGGCGCATGGTTTGTGTTTCTCGGTGCAGCCGGGTATCGCGGTGCCACCTTCGCTGGTCAATATCTATAAAGAACTCAAGCGTGACTTGAATATTGATATCGCGCCTCACGGCTGTTTGCAGTCCTGGGCGGATCAGGGCGTGTTGTTGCTTAACACGACGATGACCGTGGAGCGGGGGATTGCCGCCTCACATGCCAAAAAAGGCTGGGAACGTTTTACCGATCGCATTATTCAAGTCGTCAGTGAGCAGCAACCTCAGCTGGTCTTTTTGCTTTGGGGCGCCCATGCGCAGAGCAAGCAAAAGCTGATCGATGCGACTAAGCATCTGGTGCTGACATCGGTGCACCCGTCGCCGTTGTCGGCTTACCGTGGATTTATCGGCAATGGGCATTTCAGCCGTACCAACAAGTTTCTTGAGCAAAATGGCCTGACCCCGATCGACTGGAAGTTACCGCCTGTTTGATCCGGGCTCACACGCCGTTGGCACACCAGGTAAGGCGCCTGGTGTGCTGAGGTGCAATGATCTGAGCCTGTGCGGGTCAGACCAGGCGCAAGCGACAGTTATCGGGCGCTTCAATCACTCTGCCGACTATCGCTGCAACAGGCACAGCCCAGGTCATGCCGTTGGCCGGGTCGGTAATCACCGCGAGCGTATCGCTACTGGCACTGACGTCCAGACGTCGTCGTTCATGAATGGTTTTTAAATCGCCATAGGCATGACTGACCAGCTTTTCCGCAAGCGCTGTACTTAATTCAAATGTCGTGACCAAATACCGAACCGCCTTGCAAAAAAGCACCTGATCGTTACCGGGGTGCTGAGCCTGATAACGTTGCAAGAACACCAGCGCCGCTTGCTGAAGGTAGGGGTGGTCTTCGATTTGCGAATAAATTAGGGTCATGCGCGGGCGCCCTCGGCAGTCATTTTTTCGGACGGTAGCGCCGCTTGGCGCAACTCCTGATTGACACCCGGCAGGCGCACGTCCGGGTTCGGCATACCACTGGGAGACAGCTCATGGGTCATTTCAAATTCTGCCCTGACTGACCAGCCGCAGGCTTCGGTTGTGCATTGCAAATAAGCGACGCGTAAGAAGATATGTCGACCTTCACTGGTGCGAATACGCATTCTGCTTAAGCAATGCGGACAAACCATTTTATAGGTGCTCATGACTGACTCCAATTGAACTATTGTTGTGTGCCCGTTTGAATAAGCACGTTAATTTTCAAAGAAAGATCAATCCGTTGATCATGCAGGCTGACACCTTATGTCGGGGTTAGTCAGTTTTTTGATGATGAGTAATCCTTTTTAACTGTTCTTGTAAGAATTATGACTCCGGATAAGTAATCTTTTTTTCTGGTTTTCTTTATGTGTTTGTTTTTTCCTAATGGGCTGTTTTAATAGTCTTTTGTTTTGATGGGAAATGTTACATATCTATAACTAAAAAATACTCAATACGCGTAAATTCTGCCAAAAAACACAACAATGTCAAATTGGAAAAATTCAAATTGAGTAGCAGTAAATCTATTGAAATACTTGGACGGTTGAAAAAAATAACCCGCGTTAAAACAGACTCCGGACTTTCCGAGGTGCTAGGGGTAAGTCCGCAAACACTCAGTAGCTGGAAAGGACGCGATCGAATTCCTTACTCGGTGTGTATGGAACTTGCCAGCGCACATGGTGTCTCGCTTGACTGGCTATTTGGGGGGCAGGGCCCAATGTTATTGCAGTCGCCGGCGACGATGGTTGAAGCCGTGGGCAGGCTGTCCGAACATGAACGAAAAATGGTATTGATGTTTCGAACATTAAAACGCTCCGATCAACGCGTTGTGTATAAAGTGGCCGAAGAAAAACAACAGCTTTATCTGTTGCTTCGTCAAGTTGAAGAGCTGTCAGCCCGTCTTGAGTATGATGCTGTTCGCCGTTAGTTTATTTGGGCCCTTTGAAACGTCGCAGTACATCGGCAATATCTGCAGTGTTGACCCAAATCATGAGTTTTATGCTGATAGGTATGACCACCAGTGCGCAAATAAATGCCGTGACTCCCACGGATAAGCCGTTTAAGTGTGGCAGGGCGACAGGGGTGAATAAATAACCGACGCAGGCGCTCAGCAGAAAGGAACCTACGTGTTGCCAGCCCTTGAGAGACCTGCGTGCACTGGTGACCACCCACGCCCCCAGAGAGGCCCCAAACAATGCATTACGGTCGATCATTGCGATGATTGGAAGCCCTATTTCCAGATACCAGTACGAAGCATAACTAATCATTTCATTCGTCATGATGTCGGTACTCATGCGTGAACAAATGGAGGGCAGGCGACTCATCCAGAGAACAGCGGCGTCCGCACTTTGCAATTTTAAAATACTGATAAAGCTCAATGGCTGCGGTGGCTTCTACAGCGCTGAGGTAGTGAGCCACCAACACGGAACAGTTATTGATTGTGGGGGCGGGGACTTCTTCTAAATACCCATAACCTTGTTGCCGAACATGCTGCTGCCACACGGTCAGTGCTTTATTGACGGTGGCAGTTGCTCCGTGCGCTGCTGTTCTAAGTCGCCCTTCACTGATACTTGAACTCAAGGACAGGGCTTTTCTTAGCGATGTCAGGTTGATGGGGGGCCAAAACGCATCGTCGCTGGTGCAGTCTGATAGTGAGAGAGAGGCTGTTGATAGGCTCATGCTTATAGTCCTTGGCACGCCTTTTTAGTGCCCGCTAAGGCAGCAGAGGCATGCCGAGCTTAATGGCTTTGATGACGGCGGCGTGACGCGACGTGACGCCGAATTTCATTCGTACATTGGCGATATGAAAATTGATCGTTGTTTCTGATCTGTTCAGAATGAGCGCCACCTCGGCACTGGTTTTTCCTTGGGCACACCAACTGAGGACTTCATGCTCTTTTGGCGTTAAAGAGGGTATGAAATCAGGCGATGTAGAGGGTGTATCCGGCGAGAGTGGTCGCCTGGAAAAACTGCACTTTTTCATATGTTGCCCTTGCATTGAGGAGTGTGCCGGACGAGAAGATCATTCTTGAGGTGCTAAAAATAATCGGTCTGCTGACGTCTCAACAACGTGACAAGGTTGTAGGAATGTCCATGACAGTAATGGAATTTTCCTACATGGTTGTGGGAGTTTTAAATATTGGCTTGAATAGATGTTTAAACTGATTACACGCGAGTTGGCGATCAACCGGTTGCCTGACGAGCGGGGCGCCCGCCAGGCGTTTTACTTGGTTGCCATAGAGGCAACCGCCAGTCAGGGCGACTGGCGGTGTTACTCGCAGCCTTTAACGCCTGATTCAGGCATTGGCTGTGGTGTGGCGTTTGGCGCTGCGCTTGCGCCAGATACGCACGATAGGGAACAGCAGCATCACGGCGGTCAGGCCCCAGACGCTCATGGTGATCGGGCTGGCCCACAAGATCTCCAGTGCACCATTGGAAATCGACAGCGCACGACGCAGGTTCTGCTCCATCAGCCCGCCCAGGATGAACCCCAGCAGGACCGGCGACAGCGGGAAGTCGAGCTTGCGCAGGATATAACCGAAGATGCCGATGGCGATCATCAGGAACAAGTCGAAGGTGGTTGCGTGCACGGCATACACGCCAATCGCCGTGATGATGGCAATCACCGGCACCAGTGCCCAGTTAGGCACGGCCAGAATGCGCGTGAAGATGCGGATCATCGGAATGTTGAGGATCACCAGCATGATGTTGGCGATGAACAACGAAGCGATCAGGCCCCAGACAATGTCCGGTTGCTGTTCAAACAGCAGTGGGCCCGGGGTGATGTTGTACAGCGACAAGGCGCCGATCATCACCGCCGTGGTGCCGGAACCCGGTACGCCGAGTGTCAGCATCGGGACCAGGGCACCGCACGCCGAAGCGCCGATAGCGGTTTCGGGTGCCGCCAGACCACGCGAGTCACCTTGACCGAATGTGCCTGTGGCACCGGCCAGACGTTTCTCCGTCATGTAGGCCACCGCACTGGCCAAGGTTGCACCGGCACCCGGCAGCACGCCCATGATGAAGCCCAGCAAACCGCAGCGGATATTCACCACGAACACCGCGGAGGCTTCTTTGAGGTTGAACATCATACGGCCGGTGGCTTTCACGGCTTCTTGGCCGCGATGGGTTTTTTCCAGCAACAGCAGAATCTCGCTGATGGAAAACAGTCCGAGCACCAGCACGACAAACTGGATGCCGTCAGTCAGGTGGATGTTATCGCCGGTGAAACGGTACACACCGCTGTTGGCATCGATCCCGACGCACGACAGAAACAGGCCGATCAGTGCTGCGATAAACGTCTTGAGCGGCCGGTCGCCGGCCATGCCGCCCAGGCAGACAATCGCGAACACCATGAGCACAAAGTATTCTGCCGGGCCGAAGGCAATCGCCCATTTGGCCAGCAGCGGGGCAAACAGCACCATGCCGCAGGTGGCAATGAATGCGCCGATGAACGAGCTCCAGGCCGAGAGCGACAACGCCACGCCGGCCAGGCCTTTACGGGCCATTGGGTAGCCGTCCAGGGTGGTCATGACCGTCGATGCTTCGCCGGGGATGTTCAGCAAAATTGAGCTGATACGGCCGCCGTATTCACAGCCCAGGTACACCGCGGCCAGCAAGATAAGCGCGGACTCTGGCGGCAGGCCGAGCGCGAAGGCAATCGGGATCAGCAGGGCCACGCCGTTGATCGGGCCAAGTCCGGGCAGCAGGCCAACCACGGTGCCGATCAAGGTGCCGCACAAAGCGGTGACCAGGTTGTAAGGGCTGAGCGCGACGCCGAAGCCCTGGCCCAAATAGCTAAAAGTATCCATATCAGTTCTCCAGAACTTCGAGCAGGCCAAGCGGCAGCGGAACGTCCATCGCTTTATCAAACAGCAGATAAAGACCGACGCTCATCAAGCTGATGATCACAATGCTCGGCAACCAGCGGCCGCCATACAGGCGTGCCATCGGGATGCCGACCAAGATGGCGCTGAGGACAAAACCGAGGGTTTCGAAGGTGCCGGCAAAGATCAGCAACAGCACCACACACAGGCCGATCTTGATCAGGGTTTCACGATCCAGTTGCGGGTCGTCTTCGCTGTGCACCACCGGCGATGGGCGAAAGATCATGTAGATCAAACCCAGGCTCATCAGGGCGAGCATCAACAGCGGGAAGGCGCGAGGGCCCACCGGCTCGTAAGAAAAAGACGCCTGATAGGGCCACGCCATCGCTGCCAGACAGAGGCAGACGATGAGCAGCGCTGAGGCAAAAATACGTTGTAAGAGCATGGTTCACTCCAGGGCTGTGCCCCCACGGTTAAGGGCACAGTCAGCGATCAGCGACGGTTACTGAACGAGGCCAAATTCCTTGGCCAGGATTTTGTATTCAGCCACTTGTTTCTTCACGTAGGCGTCCAGTTCCGGGCCTGTCATCGAGAACGGAAACAGTTCGCGCTGATCACGCAAGGTGGCGAATTCTTCCGACACCAGCAGTTTGTCGAAGGTATCTTTCCACCACGCGTAGTCGGCATCGCTGACTTTTGGCCCCAGGTAGAAGCCGCGTACCACCGGCCAGACGATGTCGTAGCCCTGTTCCTTGGCGGTCGGAATATCTTTCATTTGCGGGTCGTCAAGACGTTCATCGGCGAAGACCGCCAGCAGGCGCATGTCACCGCTCTGGATGTGAGGCATGGAGTCGGAAATATCGGTGCTGCCGACCTGGATATGGCCGCCCAGCAAGGCCGTGGCGATTTCGCCGCCGCCTTCCAGCGCGACGTAACGCAAGTCACGCGGGTTGATGCCTGCTGCTTTGGCGACCAGCGCCGTCTGCATCCAGTCCTGGCTACCCACTGTGCCGCCGGAGCCAATCACCACACTGCCCGGATCTTTTTTCAGTGCTTGAACGAGATCGTCGAGATTCTTGTAGGGCGAGTCTTTTTTCACGGCTAGCGCGCCGTAGCTGGTGCCAACAGCTGACAGCCAGCGCACATTGCTTTCATCGAAGCGTCCGAACTTGCCTTGTGCCAGGTTCAGCAGTGAGCCGCTGGACCATGCCACCAACGTGCCGGCGTCTGCCGGGCGCTGCGCGACGACCGCGTTATACGCCACCGCGCCCACGCCACCCGGCATGTATGTCACGCGCATCGGTTTACTGAGCAGTTTTTCGTTTACCAGTGCGCTTTGCACCAGCTTGCAGGTCAGGTCAAAACCGCCGCCAGGGGAGGCCGGGGCGATACATTCAGGGCGTTTAGGTTCAGCCATCAGTTGGCCAGCGAACAACATGCAGCCGGCAGCAAGAGCCAAAGTGCGCAGTGAGAAATTCATAATGTCTCCGCAGGAGTTATTGTTTTTAAACGAGCAGAAAAGTGCTGTTATCAGCCGTGGCCATCGCCAACGTTTACGCCGGGCAAGTGCCGTGCATCGTCAGCGTCATGGGTACAGCGAGGGGCAACAGAATGTCGTTCGCAGGCCTGTGTGGCGGTGAGCGAAGACGGGGCAAGCAGGTAGGCAAAGGGCGATAGGCTGAGGCATCAGCATACGGTGTGCTCCATTATTGTTCTTATTGGCGAAAACACGTCGAGGTGTTTTGCGCAGCGCTAAAAAATCATTTGCGCAACAGATGTAACTGTTTGTTGGCGAATCCTAATCCGCCAACCTTTCGTGAACCTTTCAGTTTTCTTTCAGTGTTTATTTGGGGTTCACAGCCCCGTTTGCGTCTGTACACTTCGCGCACAGAGCCATAGGCCTGAACAAAAATAATGAGGTAAATCCGATGCGTGTTCTTTTGGTCGAGGATCAGTTGCAGTTGGCCGAGAGTGTTGCTCAAGCGTTGAAAAGTACCGGCCTGACTGTGGACGTCCTGCACGATGGTGTGGCCGCTGACCTGGCACTGAGCAGCGAAGACTATGCGATGGCCATTCTGGACGTGGGCCTGCCGCGAATGGATGGCTTTGAAGTGCTGGCCCGTGTGAGGGCGCGTGGCAAAACCCTGCCGGTGTTGATGCTGACTGCGCGCAGTGACGTCAAGGACCGGGTGCATGGGCTCAATCTGGGCGCCGATGATTACTTGGCCAAGCCGTTTGAGCTGGCCGAACTCGAAGCGCGGGTAAAAGCCCTGTTGCGCCGAAGCGTGTTGGGTGGCGAGCGCCAGCAGCGCTGCGGCACGCTGGTTTACGATCTGGAGACCCGACGCTTCACATTAAAAGATGAATTGCTGACCCTGACTTCGCGCGAGCAAGCCGTACTGGAAGCGCTGATCGCAAGGCCAGGGCGGGTCATGAGCAAGGAGCAACTGGCGGCTCAAGTGTTTGGTCTGGACGAAGAAGCGAGCCCGGACGCGATTGAAATATACGTGCACCGCTTGCGCAAAAAACTTGATGGTCATGCGGTCGCAATCGTGACGTTTCGGGGCTTGGGCTACTTGCTGGAAGGCCGTGATGTTTAAGGTCGACAGCCTGCGTTGGCGGTTGCTGTGGACCCTGACCCTGTTGCTGGTGGTGCTGATGCTCGCCAGCAGCCTGAGTGCTTACCTCAATGGTCGCGAAGCCGCTGATACGGCCTACGACCGCACCTTGCTGGCATCCGCCCGCACCATCGCCGCAGGCTTGTCACAGCGTGATGGCAGCCTGAGTGCCGACGTGCCTTACGTGGCGCTCGATACCTTTGCCTACGACAGTGCCGGACGCATCTATTACCAGGTTTACGATATTCAGCGGCGGCTGATTTCAGGCTATGAACACTTGCCGGCACCGCCACCCGGCACGCCGCGGACTGACGACTACCCGGCGCTGGCGCGTTTTTACAACGCTGAATACCGTGGGCAAAACGTCCGCGTGGTGAGCCTGCTCAAGGCTGTGAGCGAACCGAACATGAATGGCATGGCCGAGATTCGCGTGGCAGAAACCGACGAGGCGCGCGTGGCCATGGCGCGCAGCCTGATGGCCGACACCTTGCTGCGTTTGGGCATGCTGGGGCTGGGCGCATTGCTGGTGGTGTGGTTTGCCGTAAGCGCCGCCTTGCGCCCGCTGGAGCGTTTGCGCACCGCCGTTGAAGAGCGCGAACCGGATGATTTACGCCCGCTGCCACTGGTGCCTGTGCAACGTGAGCTGAGGCCGCTGGTGCAGACGTTGAACCACTTTACCGAGCGCCTGCGTTGGCAGTTTGAGCGCCAGGCGCAGTTTATTGCCGATGCGGCCCATGAGTTACGCACCCCACTGGCCGTGCTCAAGGCTCGCATTGAATTGGGCTTGCGCACACATGACCCGCAAGTCTTGCGTCACACGCTGGAACAAACGGTTAAAGACACTGACCGGCTGACACATTTGGCGAATCAGTTGTTGTCGCTGGCGCGTATTGAAAATGGTGCCAGGGCCATTGCTGAGGGCGGGGCGCAATTGCTCGATCTCAGCCAACTGGCCCGTGAGCTGGGCATGGCCATGGCGCCCCTGGCGCATTCCCGAGGCGTGGCCCTGGCGCTGGAAGCCGACCAGCCGGTCTGGTTGCGCGGGGAACCGACCTTGCTCAATGAGCTATTGAGTAACCTGATCGACAACGCACTGGCGCACACCTGCACCGGGGGCAATGTGATCTTGCGGGTGTCCTTGCCAGCGGTGCTGGAAGTTGAAGACGACGGCCCTGGCATTCCCTATGAAGACCGGGAGCGAGTGTTCGAGCGGTTTTATCGACGTAACCAGCAAGTGGCGGGGAGTGGCTTGGGCTTGGCCATTGTTGGCGAAATCTGTCGCGCGCATCTGGCCCATATCAGCCTGCATGACGGCGCCCAGCGCGGGCTGAAAGTGCGAGTGAACTTCGTATCGGCAGCCGACAATCGTTCGCTGTAGGCGCGAGCTATCGCAGCCTTCGTGCCTCGGCAGCGACTACGGGTTCTGTAGGAGCGAGCTTGCCTCGCGATCTTTTGATCTTGCGGCCGCTTAGCAGTCGGACACAGGTGTGGCGTTACATGAACATCCCGCGCGCATCGTTCATTTGTTGCTGAAACAGCTCGCTGTCAGCATCCAGCTTCAGCCGCTTGAATGCGTGCAGCGCATTCAGGTTGTGGCTGAGTGTCGGGGTGTCGCGCTGTTCGCAGAACACCGTGGCGATTTGCACCAGGTCGATGTAGTCGATGGCCTTGGACTCGCGGCCAACGTCCTGATACTGCCCCGGCAGCTTGAGCAGCATTTCCGGAAATTCCCAGACCGCGAGCAATTTGTCGCCAATCACCGGGTGAATGCGTTCGATCACATGGTTCAGCGACACCGGGTCTGCGAGCAGTTCGTTGTGTTCCTCGGCATAAATCAGGATCGGCAACACGCCAATTTGATGCACCAACCCGCCAAGCGCTGCCTGATCGGGTTTGAGCGAGGTATACCGCCGACAAAACGCATAGCACACACCGGCCACCTCCAGGCTTTGGCGCCAGACGTCGCGCATTTTGCTTTCGACGACGGGCGAGCGGGCGTGGAAGATCTGTTCCATGACCAAACCAATGGCCAGGTTGCTGCTGTAGTTCACGCCCAGCCGGGTGATGGCTGTGTGCAAGTCTGTCACTTCGTACAACGCCCGCAGGAGCGGGCTGTTGACGACTTTAATCAGCCGCGCCGCCAGCGCGGTATCGCGACCGATGACTTTGCTGAGGTTGCTGACGCTGATTTCCGGGTTTTCCGCAGCCTTGCGAATATTTAACGCCACTTCCGGTAGCGTGGGCAAAACCAGGTCATCTCGAACGATGGCCTTTACCAAGTCCATCTGGACTTTGCTCGCCAACATGCTCATTTCTATTCTCGAGAATTAACGCTGTATCTCACGATCACGGTCGAGTTGATAAGGCAGGTCAAGCAACGTCAGTGCAGGGCCTTGCAGATCCCCCACGTGAATGTCTCCCGCTTCCACCGCGTCAGCCGTCAACACGGCTAGCAGTTCAATACGCTCCGGAGTATGAGCGGCAATCACCACCTCACCCACGGCGCTGCTGTGTGTCGCTGAAAACAACGGCGTGCCAGGCTCTGGCTGCACACTGCCCGCCTCAAGCGACAGGCGATAAAGACGGCGCTTGAGCTTGCCGAGGTATTGCATGCGCGCAACGATTTCTTGCCCGGTGTAGCAGCCCTTTTTGAAGCTGACACCGCCTACCGCTTGCAGGTTGATCATTTGCGGGATGAACAGTTCGCGCGTTTGCGGCATGACCTGACCAATGCCGGCGCGGATCTGGCCGAGTGTCCATTGGTTGATGTCGGCTTCAGGCAACTGGGCTTTCAACTGCTGGTGCAGGTGTTCGGCTTGCTCGGCCGGTGCCCACAGTTCTGCGCGGCCCTCTGATACACGAATGGCGATGAGCCCATTCGCCCGGGCGACGCTGTCTGTGTCGGCAGGCAGATCGATGCCCAGACCTTGCAATACTGCGTCGCCCTGGCTCAGGCCAAAGCGCACCCACTGATCGCTGTCATCGGTCAATTTTGATTTGGAGAACACCGCGTACTTTTTCAGGTCAGCCAATTGTGGCTCGACCAGTTCACGCGCCATCGCCAGAAAGCAGCCCTGCGGTTCAAGGAGGATACGGAAACTCGACTGCATCCGGCCTTTCTGTGTGCAACGCGCACCGAGGCTTGAGCGCGTGTCGCTCAGATAATTGAGGTTACAGGTGAGTTGTCCCTGCAGGAACTTGCTGGCGTCGTTGCCAATAACAGCAAGAACGCCTTCGTGAGACAAGGTGCAGAAAAAAGCAGAGTCGGCCATGAGTCATCGCAGGTTGTAAAGTCTGGGACACATCATAGAGGGGTGACCTGTAAATGGGTAGTTCGCAAAGGTTCTCGACAACCGACCAAAGCCGACTGTTCTCTGTTGGATCGGTCTGTATACTTGCGCTCTATTTGAGGAGCGCTCCATGGTCGAAGATGTTGAACTCAATCGTCTCTACTGGCACAGCCGCCGCGGCATGCTTGAACTGGACGTATTGTTGGTACCGTTCGTCAAGGAGGTTTACCCGCACCTCAATGACGTTGATCGCGAAGTCTATCGCAAGCTCCTGGAGTGCGAAGATCAGGACATGTTCGGCTGGTTCATGGAGCGCAGCGAGTCTCAAGACCCCGAGCTGCAGCGCATGGTCCGCATGATTCTGGACCGTGTCCAGCCCAAGTGATTTCTTCGAATGCCGCTGGCATGCCTCCGGGCAATTGCTGGCGGCGTATCTGGCAGCGCAATCGCTGGCGCTGATCTCAATCTGCCTTCTTTCGATACCCGTGTGGGCTTGCCTGCTTGGGCTGTTGTTGTGCCTGATGCATGGCGTTTGGGCAGTGCCCAGGCATATTCGGTTGACCCACGCCAAGGCCTTCAGTGGTCTGCGACGAAATGCCGAGGGTTGGCAGTTATGGAGTCGGGCCAAGGGCTGGCAGGCCGTGCAGTTGCAGCGTGACAGCCTGGCGTTGCCGATGATGGTGCTGCTGCGCTTCAGCGTGCCGGGCGAACGGTGGGTGAGGGCGGTGTGCATCCCGCGTGACGCGCTGGCGCCGGATCAGCACCGGCGCTTGCGCGTGCGACTCAAGTTCAGTCGGCGTAGGTGGTTGGCACCAGAATAGTGTCCAGCGCTTCAGGCAGCATGTCCGGGTAGTCGAGGGTGTAATGCAGCCCCCGTGACTCCTTTCTCGCCATTGCACTGCGGATCATCAACTCGGCCACTTGTGCCAGGTTACGCAGCTCAATCAGGTCGCGGCTGACTTTATAGTTGCTGTAAAACTCGTCGATCTCGTCCAGCAGCAGGCGCACACGGTGCTCGGCACGTTGCAGGCGCTTGTTGGTACGAACAATGCCCACGTAGTCCCACATAAAGCGCCGCAGCTCATCCCAGTTGTGGGCGATGATCACGTCTTCGTCCGAATCAGTTACCTGGCTGGCATCCCAACTGGGCAGCGAATCCGGGATGTCGATGTGTTCGAGTTGCGTGAGAATGTCGTCTGCTGCAGAGCGGGCATACACGAAACACTCCAGCAATGAGTTGCTGGCCATGCGATTGGCACCGTGCAGGCCGGTAAAGCTGGTTTCGCCAATGGCATACAAGCCGGGCACGTCGGTGCGCCCGTGACCGTCCACCATGACGCCGCCACAGGTGTAGTGCGCCGCAGGCACCACCGGAATCGCCTGTTTGGTGATGTCGATGGAAAATTCCAGGCAGCGTTCATAGACCGTCGGGAAATGGGTCTTGATGAACGTGTCGGACTCATGGCTGATGTCCAGGTACACGCAGTCGATGCCCAGGCGTTTCATTTCGTGGTCGATGGCTCGGGCCACAATGTCTCGCGGGGCCAGTTCACCACGCGGGTCGAAACGGTGCATGAAGCGCTCGCCATTCGGCAGCTTGAGGTGTGCACCTTCTCCACGCAGGGCTTCGGTGATCAAAAAGCTCTTGGCCTGCGGGTGATACAGGCAAGTGGGGTGGAACTGGTTGAACTCAAGATTCGCAACCCGGCAGCCCGAGCGCCAGGCCATGGCAATGCCATCACCGCAGGCGCCATCGGGGTTACTGGTATAGAGGTACACCTTGGCCGCGCCGCCAGAGGCCAGAATGGTGAAGCGCGAGCCGTAGGTGTCGACTTCGCCGGTGGCGCGGTTGAGCACGTAGGCTCCCAGGCAGCGGTCGTCTTCCTGGCCCAGGCGACGGGCGGTAATCAGGTCAACAGCCACCCGTTGTTCGAGCAATTCAATATTGGAGCGCTGGCGGGCTTGTTCGAGCAGTGTCTTGAAGATAGCGGCGCCGGTGGCATCGGCGGCGTGAATGATGCGGCGATGGCTGTGGCCGCCTTCACGGGTGAGGTGGAACTCAAACCCTGGGTGTTCAGGGTCAGCGTCCTCATCGCGGGTGAAGGGCACGCCCTGGTCGATCAGCCACTGAATGGCTTCGCGACTGTGTTCGACCGTAAAACGCACGGCATCTTCATGACACAGGCCGCCCCCGGCATTCAGGGTGTCTTCGACGTGGGACTGGACTGTGTCGGTGTCATCCAGTACGGCAGCGACGCCGCCCTGTGCCCAAAACGTCGAGCCGTTGGCCAGATCGCCCTTGCTCAAAACTGCAATGCGCAGATGGCCTGGCAGTGACAGTGCCAGGCTCAGACCGGCAGCCCCGCTGCCAATCACCAGCACATCGTGTTGAAAATGTTGGCTCATTCTTCTTATGTCCGCAAAAAAAGCGCCCTCTAGTATATAGAGGGGGGGATCGGCACAATAGCCGGGCCTTTGTGGCGTTGGGTCATTACAGCGGGCGAGAAGTGTGCCTCAGAGTGTGGCGATCTGCATGCCGTTTTGCAGAATAAATCGGCAAACCAGAGGCTGCGCGTCAGGCACAACCTGCGCCCGAACTGTATTTCATCCTGCTATAGACGTTACACCTGGTCTGAATTTTGGAACTTTTCCTGCGGCTCAGGGTTCAATAGCAGGTTGCCCGCCATAAAGGGGAGTTGCGTCAATGCCATGCGGGGTTGATTTTACGGCCCATGCAGGTGACTTTGACGACAAGATTATTGACGCAGCCGGCCAGGCCCGAGCTGCGTTTTCGTGCGTGCCAAATCCGAGTGCGCAGGAAACTTGCCAGGGGGGAGAGAACTTTTGCGTAAAGCCCGAGTCTATGTTTGCAAGCCTGATCAATTAGCAAAACACTCTTCCTCCCGGTCTTATGAGGAGTATTCATGCTAACCCAGGAAGAGGATCAGCAACTGGTCGAGCGCGTGCAGCGCGGCGACAAGCGTGCATTTGATCTGCTAGTGCTGAAATACCAGCACAAAATTCTCGGGTTGATCGTGCGTTTTGTGCACGACACCCATGAAGCCCAGGACGTGGCACAAGAAGCCTTTATCAAGGCTTACCGTGCACTTGGCAATTTCCGCGGAGACAGCGCCTTTTATACGTGGCTGTACCGCATCGCCATTAACACGGCGAAAAACTATCTGGTGTCACGCGGTCGTCGTCCACCCGATAGCGATGTGAGTTCTGAAGATGCTGAATTTTATGATGGTGATCACGGTCTGAAAGATCTGGAATCGCCGGAGCGTTCTTTGCTTCGCGATGAGATCGAAGGCACGGTTCACCGCACCATTCAGCTACTGCCAGAAGATTTACGTACGGCGTTAACTTTACGTGAGTTTGATGGTCTGAGTTACGAAGATATTGCGAGCGTCATGCAATGTCCGGTGGGTACCGTACGATCCCGGATTTTCCGTGCTCGGGAAGCCATCGATAAAGCCCTGCAGCCGTTGTTGCAGGAAAACTGAGACAGCGGCGACAGCCAAGAGAGGAACCGCCATGAGTCGTGAAGCCCTGCAGGAATCGCTGTCCGCAGTGATGGATAACGAAGCGGACGAACTGGAATTACGTCGGGTATTGAATGCCTTTGACGATGCACAAACACGTGCCACCTGGAATCGCTACCAGGTTGCCCGTGCAGTGATGCACAAAGATCTGCTGATCCCTCGCCTGGACATCGCATCTGCAGTATCGGCCGCACTGGCCGAAGAACAAACACCCGCCAAAGCCAAGCGCAGTCACTGGCAAAGCATTGGCCGCCTGGCAGTTGCTGCCTCGGTGACGGTGGCTGTTCTGGCGGGTGTCAGACTGTACAACCAGGATGACATCGTGGGCGCCCAATTGGCCCAGCAAGGTAATCAGCCTAGCCTGAGTGCGCCGACAGTCAAAGGCCCGGCGGTACTGGCCAACTACAGCGAAAGCTCTGATCAGGGCACCGGGCCAATGGCCAATGGTGTACTGCAAGGCCAAGCAGGTTGGCAGAATCAGCGTTTGCCGGGCTATTTGCGCCAGCACGCTGAACAAGCGGCCATGAAAGGAACTGAAAGCCCGCTGCCTTACGCACGAGCTGCAAGCCTGGAAAACCGTTAAGGGCCATCATGCGCGTCCTACCTCTGTTACCGCTTCTGCTCAGTGGTTTTTTTGTTGTACCTGCTCATGCCGATGACGCCCAAGACTGGCTAAAACGCTTAGGCGCGGCTGAGCAGCAGCAAAGCTATCAAGGCACGTTTGTTTACGAGCGCAATGGGAGTTTTTCGACCCATCGCATCTGGCACCGTGTGCAAGACGGCAAAGTGCGTGAACGACTGGTGCAGCTTGATGGTGCGCCTTACGAGGTGGTCCGTGCCGATGGGCGCACCGAGTGCGTCACTGGCAAACTGATCAATGGCCTTGCAGATGTCGCCGACACCACCGCGCGACAGCTGGATTTGCAACGCCTTGAAAACTGGTATGCCGTAACTCGCGCGGGTGATTCGCGGGTAGCCGGTCGCCCGGTGGCGGTTATTGTGCTAACCCCGCGTGACCAGCATCGCTATGGCGTTGAACTGTACCTGGACCGTGAAACCGGCTTGCCTTTGAAGTCATTGCTGGTCAATGACAAAGGGCAGTTGCTGGAGCGTTTTCAGTTCACCCACCTTGAAACGACGCCGCCCAACGACAGCCAGCTCACCCCCAGTGACCGTTGTCAGGCCGTGGCCACGTCTCAAACAGCCGCACCGGTGAGCAAACCTGCGCACAGCTGGCATTCCGACTGGTTGCCGCCAGGGTTTGAACTCTTGAGCAGCAACGTGCGTCGCGATCCCAAAACCAAAACAGAAGTAACCAGCCTCATGTATGACGACGGCTTGACGCGTTTCTCGGTGTTCCTTGAACCCCTGAAAGGCGACGCTGTGCCCGACATGCGTCTGCAGCTGGGGCCGACCGTTGCGGTCTCACGGCACCTCTCGACGCCTGACGCAGAGATCCTCGCAACCGTGGTGGGCGAGATCCCGATGGGCACCGCAGAGCGCATCGCACTCTCCATGCGGGCAGGGCAGGCCGAACCCTCGGCGACGGCAAAACCTTGATGGAACACTGAAATGAAGGGTCAACATTTCAAATTGTTTTTTTCAATTTTTTTACAAAGGTCAGTGCCTAATGGGCTCTGACCTTGTTTGTTTCTGGTCCGCCCAAAAACCGGTCTATGCTGGCTTAAGTTTTTGGGACTCGTTGCACAACCCTGCTGGCTATTAACGGGAGCTGTAAACCAATGCCTCGATTGAAGTCTTACTTACCCATTTTTGCTGCCGTGCTGATGCTCGGGCAGGCAGTCCCCGCGCTGGCTGAAGCGCAACTGCCCGACTTCACGCAGTTGGTCGAACAGGCCTCACCCGCTGTCGTCAACATCAGTACGACGCAAAAGCTGCCGGACCGCAAAGTCTCGAACATGCCAGACCTCGAAGGCTTGCCGCCGGGGCTGCGTGATTTCTTTGAACGTGGCATGCCGCCAGGCATGGGCGGTGGCCAAGGTGGGCGTCAGCGCGAAGCTCAATCGCTGGGATCGGGTTTTATCATCTCCCCGGACGGCTACATCCTGACCAACAACCACGTGGTCGCTGATGCTGACGAAATCATCGTGCGTCTGTCTGACCGCAGCGAAATGAAAGCCAAGCTGGTCGGTACCGACCCGCGTTCCGATGTGGCCCTGCTGAAAATTGAAGGCAAAAACCTGCCAGTGCTGAAGTTGGGCAAGTCCCAGGACCTCAAGGCCGGTCAATGGGTGGTCGCGATCGGTTCGCCGTTCGGCTTTGACCACACCGTCACCCAAGGCATCATCAGCGCCATCGGCCGCAGCCTGCCGAATGAAAGCTACGTGCCGTTCATCCAGACTGACGTGCCAATCAACCCGGGTAACTCCGGTGGCCCGCTGTTCAACCTGGCAGGTGAAGTGGTCGGCATCAACTCGCAGATCTACACCCGTTCCGGTGGCTTCATGGGCGTGTCGTTCGCGATCCCTATCGATGTGGCCATGGACGTTTCCAACCAACTCAAAACCGGTGGCAAAGTCAGCCGTGGCTGGTTGGGCGTAGTGATTCAAGAGGTCAACAAAGACCTGGCTGAATCCTTCGGCCTGGAAAAACCAGCCGGTGCTCTGGTTGCTCAAGTACTGGACGACGGCCCGGCTGCCAAAGGCGGTCTGCAAGTGGGTGACGTGATCCTGAGCATGAACGGCCAGCCGATTGTCATGTCGGCCGACCTGCCGCACCTGGTAGGCGCGTTGAAAGCCGGTAGCAAAGCCACGCTTGAAGTGGTGCGTGACGGCAAGCGCAAAACCCTGGACCTCACCGTGGGCGCTATCCCGGATGAAGGCAAGGAAATGGCAGGTCTTACCGGTGCTGAGCAAAGCAGCAACCGTCTGGGCGTTGCTGTCGCTGACTTGACCGACGAGCAGAAGAAAGCCAACGACATCAAAGGTGGCGTGATCATCAAAGACGTACAGGACGGTCCTGCGGCGTTGATTGGTCTGCAACCGGGTGATGTGATCACTCATCTGAACAACCAGGCGATTACCGATGCCAAGCAATTCACTGAAATTGCCAAGGCATTGCCAAAAAATCGTTCGGTCTCGATGCGTGTACTGCGTCAGGGTCGTGCCAGCTTCATTACTTTCAAGCTGGCAGAGTAACCAGCCTCGTAGTCGCTGCCGAAGGCTGCGAAGGGTTGCGTAGCAACCCGTTTGTGCAGCAAATGGCAGTGACACAGAGGCACAACCAAAATAAAAAGCCCGTATCGCGAGATACGGGCTTTTTTTATTTCTTCTGTTTAGGGATGCGAACCAGCTGGCTGTCGGAGTACATGTCGTGCCAGGTGCGCTCGCGCTTATCGAACACAGACCAGATAAACCCCAGCCCTAAACACAGCCACGAACCAATCGACACCATAAAACGCAACAGCGCTTGCCACAGGCTGATCGCCGTCCCGTCGGCGTTTTGCACGCGCACGCCCCACACTTGCATGCCCAGGGTTTGGCCGCTGTGGGTCCAGAACTTGGCAAAGAACGCGAACAGGACAAACAACAAAATGGTCGAGAGCAACGGATCGCCATCCAGCGCCCCGGCTTCGGAAAGTTCGCGCATTTTGGCTTCACCGATAAAGCCCATCATGATCAGCTTGTAGATAAACGTGGTCACGATCAGCAGGGCCGTACACAGCAAAAAATCATAGAACATGGCTGCCAGACGGCGCCCCAGGCCGGCGGCGGGAAAGTCGCCTTGGGGGCTAAGTGGTGGTTTCGACATGGCAGGCTCTCGTGAAGGAAAAACCCATCTTACGAAATTGCGCCCACAAAAAAGCCTCTGATGTCAGCATCAGAGGCTTTTGTGCAGCAGAAGCTTAGGCTTCGGCTTGAACTTCGTCAGCCTGCATGCCTTTTTGGCCTTGAACAGCGATGAAGGTCACTTTCTGGCCTTCTTTCAAGCTTTTGAAACCGTTGCCTTGAATGGCCCGGAAGTGTACGAACAGATCCGGGCCGCTTTCCGGAGTGATGAAACCAAAACCTTTCTCGTCGTTAAACCACTTGACGGTACCGCTCTGACGTTGAGACATTTCTTAATTCCTTGACGCTAACAATTAATGGCAGCCTCCTTACAGTGAAAGAGGACTGGTGCTGGGTTGCAGGAAAGTAAGAGACGCAGAACGGGTTGTAGCAAACATAGAGCTACTGCCCAGGTCACGATTCCAGCGACCCATGCAAACACAGTGGTCAAACTCTACGAAAACAGAATTAAAAAAACAAGCCCCTTAAATAAACCGCTTTATAACCTCATGCAGTTCACTTATAGCAACGCATTTAAAAGATCAAAAGATCGCGAGCAAGCTCGCTCCTACAGTGGGGTGTGGGCAGCGTTAAAGAAAGTGTGTTCATAGAGGTGTTCAATTGTTTTCATGTTTAAAGTGCTTTTTTCACTATCGAAACTTCGCACTGTTTTGTGGCAGTTGTATGGCACGCAAGTGTCATACAACTGTATAAAAAGCCCGGGGGCTTATCCCCGATAATAACGTTGCGCTACAAACGGCAGTTTAGACACTTTCATCGGTACACGTTTACCCCGAACAATCGCCCAGACCTCGGTGTCTATCGGGGTGAATGCACTGTCCAGATACGCCATGGTCAGCGGTGCGCCCAGGGTAGGGCCGAAGCCGCCGCTACACACTGTGCCGATGACGTTACCCTGTGCATCGACCACCTCGGCGCCTTCACGCACCGGTGTGCGTTCTTGGGGCAGCAGGCCGACCCTTTTTCGTGCAACCCCTTGTTGTTGCTGGGCAAAAATGGTGTCAGCACCGGGGAAGCCACCCGCGCGCGGGCCGTCGGCACGGCGCGCTTTAGAGATCGCCCACAACAGGCTGGCTTCAATTGGCGTGGTCTTTTCGTTCATGTCGTGGCCGTATAAGCACAGACCGGCTTCAAGGCGCAGCGAATCACGTGCGCCCAAACCAATGGCTTCAACCTCAGGTTCAGCCAACAGGGCGCGGGCGAGTTTTTCTGCGTGTGCTGTCGGTACCGAGATCTCAAAGCCGTCTTCACCGGTATAACCCGAGCGGCTGACGTAACACGCCGCGCCCTGCAGCGTCACCGGCTCAAATTGCATAAAGGTCATTTTGGCGACGTCAGGTGCCAGACGCTGCAACACCTTTACCGCTGCCGGGCCTTGCAGGGCCAGCAGGGCGCGCTCTTCAAACAGCGGCTGGATCTCGCAGTGGGCGCTCAGATGTTTGCGCAGGTGAGCCAGGTCCTGCTCCTTGCAGGCCGCGTTAACTACCAAAAACAATTGGTCATTACCCAGATTGGCAACCATCAGGTCATCCAGAATGCCGCCTTGTTCGTTGGTGAACATGGCGTAACGCTGCATGCCCACCGGCAGGTCGATGATGTCGACGGGCACCAATGTCTCCAGAGCTTTGGCGGCACCGGCACCGGTCAGCAGGATCTGCCCCATGTGCGAAACATCAAACAATCCGGCCTGTTCACGGGTGTGCTGGTGCTCTTTCATTACGCCCAGCGGGTATTGCACGGGCATGTCATAGCCGGCAAACGGCACCATGCGGGCACCGAGTTCAAGGTGCAGTGCGTGCAGCGGGGTGATGAGCAGGTGTTCGGTGGACATTCTTAACTCCTTGAAAATCAGCACTCAATAATGTTGACAGCCAGACCGCCGCGGGCGGTCTCTTTGTATTTGCTTTTCATGTCAGCGCCGGTCTGGCGCATGGTGCGGATGACCTTGTCGAGCGAGACAAAGTGCTGGCCGTCGCCGCGCAACGCCATGCGCACGGCGTTGATGGCCTTGACCGAGCCCATGGCGTTGCGCTCGATACACGGCACTTGCACCAGCCCGCCAATCGGGTCGCAGGTCAGCCCCAGGTTATGTTCCATGCCGATTTCGGCGGCGTTCTCGACTTGTTGCACGCTGCCGCCCAGCACTTCGCAGAGCGCACCCGCGGCCATGGAGCAGGCCACACCGACCTCGCCCTGGCAGCCGACTTCGGCGCCTGAGATCGAGGCGTTTTCCTTGTACAGAATGCCGATGGCGGCTGCCGTCAGCAGAAACCGCACCACGCCGTCTTCGTTGGCACCGCCGATAAAGCGCATGTAGTAATGCAGCACGGCCGGGATAATCCCCGCAGCCCCATTGGTGGGCGCGGTGACCACGCGCCCTCCGTTGGCGTTTTCTTCGTTTACCGCCAGTGCATACAGATTGACCCAGTCGAGCACGGACAGCGCATCGCGCAGGGCGGCTTCCGGGTGGCTGCACAGTTGGCGGTGCAGCGCAGCAGCCCGGCGTTTGACCTTTAAGCCACCGGGTAAAATCCCTTCATTGCGACAGCCCGCGCTCACGCAGTCCTGCATCACTTGCCAGATGTGCAGCAGGCCACTGCGGGTTTCGGCTTCCGGGCGCCAGGCGCCTTCGTTGGCCAGCATCACTTGGCTGATGGACAAGTGCTGCGTGGCGCAATGGTTCAGCAGCTCTTTGGCGGTTTTGAACGGGTACTTCAGTGGCGTACTGTCTTCGACGATGCGATCAGCGCCCGCAGCGTCTTCATCCACCACAAAACCGCCGCCGACCGAGTAATACTCGCGGCTGCGAATCTGTATGCCGGCGGCGTCCAGGGCGCGAAAAATCATGCCATTGGGGTGAAAGGCCAAGGGTTTGCGAATCATCGCCAGGTGCAGTTTTTCGTTGAAGTCGATGGCGTGTTCACCGTTGAGGTTCAAACGCCCGCTGCTGCGAATCATCGCCAGGCGTTCAGCCACGGTTTCGGTGTTGACGGTGTCCGGGAGTTCGCCTTCAAGCCCCAGCAACACGGCCTTGTCGCTGCCGTGACCTTTACCGGTGGCGCCGAGGGAACCGTACAGCTCTACTTTCACGCAGGCCGTGCTCGGCAGCAAACCCTCGCGGGCCAAACCTTCGACAAAACGTGCGGCAGCCCGCATGGGGCCGACGGTGTGGGAACTGGAAGGGCCGATGCCAATTTTGAACAGGTCGAACACGCTTAACGACATAGGGTTCTCCGGTTTCTTATAGATGAATTGGCAAGCAAAACGTGTAGGAGCGAGCTCGTCTCGCGATCTTTTAAAAAGATCAAAAGATCGCGAGGCAAGCTCGCTCCTACGGATCGGGATCAAGCCTCCTGATAGCTCTCGATCGACGGGCACGCGCAGACCAGGTTGCGGTCGCCGAACACGTTGTCGACACGGCCCACCGGCGGCCAGTATTTGCCTTCGATCAACGACGCGACCGGGTACACCGCTTGTTCACGGCTGTACGGGTGAGTCCACTCGCCAACGATTTCTGCGGCCGTGTGCGGGGCGTTTTTCAGCGGGTTATCGTCTTTGTCGAGGCTGCCGTTTTCGACCGCGCGAATCTCCTCGCGGATGCGGATCATGGCTTCGCAGAAGCGATCCAGCTCTTGTTTGGATTCACTTTCAGTCGGCTCGATCATCAACGTGCCCGCCACCGGGAACGACATGGTCGGCGCGTGGAAGCCAAAGTCGATCAGGCGCTTGGCCACGTCATCAACGCTGATGCCACTGGTTTCTTTAAGCGGGCGCAGGTCGAGGATGCATTCGTGCGCCACCAGGCCGTTGGCGCCCGAGTACAGCACCGGGTAATGCTCTTCGAGACGGCGGGCAATGTAGTTGGCGTTCAAAATGGCCAATTGCGAGGCGCGTTTCAGGCCTTCGCCGCCCATCATGCGGATGTACATCCAGGTGATCGGCAGAATGCTGGCGCTGCCGAACGGGGCGGCACACACGGCGCCTTCCTTGCGTTCCAGGGCGCTGTGGCCCGGCAGGAACGGGATCAGGTGCGACTTGACGCCAATCGGGCCAACGCCCGGGCCGCCACCGCCGTGCGGGATGCAGAAGGTTTTGTGCAGGTTAAGGTGCGACACGTCGCCGCCAAACTTGCCCGGTGCGCACAGGCCGACCATCGCGTTCATGTTGGCGCCGTCGATGTACACCTGGCCGCCGTTGTCATGAATGATGCCGCAGATTTCGCGGATGCCTTCTTCAAAAACGCCGTGGGTCGACGGGTAGGTGATCATCAGCGCGGCCAGGTGATCACGGTGCTCGATGGCCTTGGCGCGCAGGTCTTCAATGTCGACGTTGCCGCGCGCGTCACAGGCGGTCACCACCACGCGCATACCGGCCATGTGTGCGGTCGCCGGGTTGGTGCCGTGGGCCGAGGAGGGGATCAGGCAGATGTCGCGGCGCTCTTCGCCACGGCTCTGGTGGTACGCACGAATAGCCAGCAAGCCTGCGTATTCACCTTGGGAGCCGGCGTTGGGTTGCAGCGACACGGCATCGTAACCGGTGGCCTCGCAGAGCATGAGTTCCAGCTCGCGGGTCAGTTGCTGATAGCCCTGGCTTTGCTCGGCAGGAGCAAACGGGTGCAAGTTGCCGAACTCGGCCCAGGTCACCGGGATCATTTCGCTGGCGGCGTTGAGCTTCATGGTGCACGAGCCCAGTGGGATCATGGTGCGGTCCAGCGCCAGGTCTTTGTCAGCCAGACGGCGCAGGTAACGCATCAGCTCGGTTTCAGAGTGATAACGGTTGAACACCGGGTGGCTCAGAATCGCCGACTGTCGCAGCAACGCCGCAGGCAGCGTGCCTTTTACCGACTGGGCCAAGGTGTCGAAGTCAGGCAATGTCTGGCCATCGACTGCGAGCAAGGCCCACAGGGCAACCACGTCGGACTGGCTGCTGGTTTCGTCCAGCGACAGCCCAAGGCGTTCGTCATCGACCACCCGCAGGTTGATGTGCTGGGCCTGAGCCTTGGCGTGCAGCGCGCTGGTGCGGTTGCCGGTGTGCAGGGTCAGGGTGTCGAAAAACTGGCTTTGCTCAACGTTCAGCCCCAGCCCCTTCAGGCCCTGGGCAAGGATTGCAGTCAACTGATGGATGCGCCGGGCAATCTGGGTCAGGCCTTGAGGCCCGTGGTACACGGCGTACATGCTGGCGATGTTGGCCAGTAACACTTGAGCGGTACAGATGTTACTGGTGGCCTTCTCGCGGCGGATATGTTGCTCGCGGGTTTGCATCGCCAGGCGCAGCGCCGGTTTGCCGTGACGGTCTACTGACATGCCGACCAGACGCCCCGGCATGTCGCGCTTGAAGGCATCGCGGGTCGAAAAGTAAGCCGCGTGCGGGCCACCAAACCCCAGTGGCACGCCAAAGCGCTGGGCGCTGCCGATGGCCACGTCGGCGCCGAACTCACCGGGAGGTGTCAGCAAGGTCAGCGCCAACAAGTCAGCGGCCACCGCCACCAGCGCGTTAGCGGCGTGGAAGCGTTCAACCAGATCGCGATAATCAAACACATCGCCATTGCTTGCCGGGTATTGCAGCAAGGCACCGAAGAACGACGACAGGTCGCTCAACTCACGCTCGTCACCCACCACCACTTCAATGCCTAGCGGCTCGGCACGGGTGCGCAGCACATCGAGGGTTTGCGGGTGGCAGTGGCGGGAGGCGAAGAAGCGCTCGCTGGTTTTGTTCTTGCTCAGGCGTTTGCAGAAGGTCATGGCTTCGGCGGCCGCGGTGGCTTCGTCGAGCAGCGAAGCGTTGGCAATCGGCAGGCCGGTGAGGTCGCTGATCAGCGTCTGGAAATTCAGCAAGGCTTCAAGACGACCCTGGGAGATTTCCGGCTGATAAGGCGTGTAAGCGGTGTACCAGGCCGGGTTTTCCAGCAGGTTGCGCAAGATCGGCGAAGGCGTGTGGCAGTTGTAATAGCCTTGGCCGATATAGGTTTTGTGCAGCTGGTTTTTCGCCGCGATGGCTTTGATTGATGCCAGGGCATCGGCTTCACTTTGGCCAGCGGGCAGGTTGAGTACGCTGGTGCCCTTGATGCCTTCCGGGATGACGCTGGCGCTGAGTGCTTGCAGCGAGTCAAACCCAAGAGTGGTGAGCATGGCCTGTTCGTCGGCCTGACGCGGGCCGATGTGGCGCGCGATGAATTCATTGGCAGTGCTGAGATTAATCGTCATGGCCGGCTCCTCAGTTGTCGTCTTGAGCTTTGATCAAGCGGTCGTAAGCGTCCTGCGTGAGCAGCTTGCCGAGCGCCTCGGGATCAGCCGGTTTAAAGCGAAAAAACCAGCCTTCACCCAGCGGATCCTCGTTGACCAGTTCTGGACTGTCTTCGAGTTTAGCGTTCAGTTCGAGGACTTCACCGTCCAGTGGCATGTACACGCCGCTGGCGGCCTTGACCGATTCAACCGTGGCGGCTTCAGCGCCTTTGTCGTAAGCCTGCAACTCTGGCAATTGAACAAACACCACATCGCCCAAAGCGTTTTGCGCAAAAGCCGTAATGCCTACGGTCACGCTGCCATCGGCTTCGGCACGCAGCCATTCGTGGTCTTCAGTAAAACGCAATTCGCTCATCGAAACTCCTCAGGGCCAGACATGTCTGGTGGTCACAGGTGTAATGCTCGTGCAGGTCGAGCTGAATGCGATGATCACTGCAAGATGGTTGCCAGTTTATAAAAAGGCTTATTTATCAGTTACTTATAGTGGTTTTGCAGATGACTGACTCATCACGCTGTAGCGAAATCGCTACAGTGCTGGCGCAATTAAAAAATCCAAGTGGATCAAAGCCTTGGGTTACTGAGGATTGGCATGCCTGTATCGAAATCGTTCCGCTGGAATGAAATCAATACGGAAAACAAGGTTTCTGTAGGAGCGAGCTTGCCTCGCGATCTTTTAAAAGATCGCGAGGCTTAATTTTTACCCGGGATGCCGTACTTGCGCAGGCGGTGCGCAATGGCGGTGTGCGAGGTTTGCAGGCGGCTGGCCAATTGGCGAGTTGAGGGGTAGCTGACGTAGAGTTTTTCCAGCAGGGCTTTTTCGAACGTTTCGACCGCCAGCTCCAGGGTTTCTATCTCGCCATCGCTTTGCCGGGCGACCGAGGTGCCCGCGATGTCGAGGTCACCGATATCCACCAGCGTGCTTTCACAGATCGCGGCCGCGCGGAAAATTACGTTCTGTAATTGCCGCACATTACCCGGCCAGCGATTGCCCAGCAACGCCGGGTAAGTGCCGGGTGCCAGGCGGCACACCGGGCGCTGGATCTGCGTGCAAGCCTGCTGCATAAAGGCGCGTGCCAGCAGCAAAATATCCTGGCCGCGCTCGCGCAGCGGCGGCACCTCAAGGTTCAGCACGTTCAGGCGATAGAACAGGTCTTCGCGAAACGTCCCTTCATTGACCATTTTTTCGAGGTTACGGTGGGTCGCGCTGAGGATCCGCACATTGACCTTGACCTCACGCTCGCCGCCCACCCGACGAAAACTGCCGTCATTCAAAAAGCGCAGCAGCTTGGCTTGCAGGTAGGGCGACATTTCAGCGATTTCATCAAGGAACACCGTGCCGTGGTTGGCCAGCTCCATCAGCCCCGGCTTGCCGCCGCGCTGGGCGCCGGTGAAGGCGCCGGGGGCATAGCCAAACAGCTCGCTTTCAGCCAGGTTTTCCGGGAGCGCCGCGCAGTTCAAAGCCAAAAACGGCGCTGCAAAACGGGTGCTGATCGCATGACAGGCGCGGGCCACGAGTTCTTTGCCGGTGCCGGTTTCGCCCTGAATCAGCAAGGGCGCATCCAGCGCCGCCACGCGCTGGGCACGGGCCTTCAGGGTGCGGATCGCCGGGGAGTCACCGAGCAGCGCGTCAAAGCCTTCTGCGTGGTCGTGATGCAGGGCGGCCAGCCGCTCACCAATACGGCTGGGCTGGTACAGCGTGAGCAAGGCACCGGCGTCTGTAATCGGCGTGGCGTCGAGCATCAGCGGCTGGCCGTTGAGCGTCACTTCGCGCAACGGCAGGCGAAAACCATTTTCCAGCAACACATTGAGCAGGCCGGGATCGCTGAACAGCTCGCCGATGCTTTCACCGGTAGGGTCACGGCCGTACAGCGTGACCAGCGCCGGGTTGGCCAGCAGCACGTGGCCACCGCTGTCCAGCGCCAATACCGGATCGGTCATGGCGGCGAGCAGGGCGTCGAGTTGCAGGTGGCGGCGCTGGCCGGGAAGGATATCGACCACCCGCACCGACTGCACCCCGTTAACCCTGAACAGCGCCTCGCGCAGCTCGTCGAGCACTTGCGGGCTGAGGGTCGGGGCGTCGATGTAGACATTGGGCGGCACCATCTCCACGGCATCCAGGTTGAGATTACGCCCGCCGAGCAACGCCAGAACTTCCTGGGTGATGCCGACACGGTCGATAAAACTGACATGGATACGCATGGGAACGAGAAAACTTAAGCCAGGGGATGGCCAGTATGCCTTGGCGGGGAGGCTTAGGACAAAGCTCAAAAAACCTTGTAGCCGCTGGCGCAGCCTGCGATGGAGCGCGCAGCGGTCCTGCCTTCAGGTTTTGAAGCCCCTTCGGGCCTTATCGCAGCCTGCGGCAGCGGCTACAGAGGGTTATTCCAGGTGTTCAGGTTTTACCGGGTCACCCGGCTTGACGTCGAGTTGCTCTCGTACGTCCTTGAACATCAAGTCGTAGTATTTATGCATCGACAGGATGTTCGCGTTGCTGGGAATACCGTTTTTCACGGCGATTTTGAAGGCCACGCGGGCGAAATCGAACGCCATGTCCTTGGGCAGCGTGAACGAGTCCTTGAAATCCTTTTTGTTGATCTGGCCGTGCATGTCGAACTGCATCGACCTGCCTTCCTTGGGATCTTGAACGACCTGGTAATCGATTTTGATGTCATAACCAAAGTCGCCCGGCTGCAGCGGTTCGCGATGGATATGCAGGTGACCGGGTTCGAACGAGGCCATAGGGCTGCTCCTTGAGGCTAAGTAGTCAAGGGCAGACCGCCAGGCCTGCCCTTGGGTTCAGAAGTAGGTAATACCAGGTTTCTCGGTGCTCACTCGAGTACCTGCCTTACCTTGAACGATTGCTTCAATATCCGCCAGTGCGCCGATCACGGCAGTCTTGCCGGTCTTGCGGGCAAATTCACAGGCCGCTTCAACTTTCGGGCCCATGGAGCCAGCGGCAAAGCCGAGTTTTTCCAGTTCGTCCGGGTGCGCCTGTGTAATGCCTTTCTGGTCAGGTTTGCCCCAGTTGATAAAGGCAGCGTTGACGTCTGTGGCGATTACCAGCAAGTCACTGTTGAGCTGTTGAGCCAGCAGGGACGAGGCCAGGTCTTTGTCGATTACCGCCTCAATGCCCTTGAGGTTGCCGTCTTCGCCGTACATGGTCGGAATACCGCCACCGCCCGCGCAGATCACCACGGTGCCTTTTTCCAGCAGCCATTTGATCGGGCGGATTTCAAAGATGTGTTTGGGCTTGGGGCTTGGCACCACGCGGCGGAACTTGTCGCCGTCCGGGGCAATGTCCCAACCCTTTTCAGCGGCCAGGCGCTTGGCGTCAGCTTCGCTGTACACCGGGCCGATCGGCTTGGTCGGGTTCTTGAAAGCCGGGTCTTTGGGGTCGACTTCTACCTGGGTCAGCAAGGTGGCGAAAGGCACGTCCTTGGGCAGCAGGTTGCCCAGTTCTTGCTCGATCATGTAACCGATCATGCCTTCGGTTTCAGCCCCGAGCACGTCCAGCGGGTAGGGCGCAACGTCAGTGTAGGCAGCGGCTTGCAGCGACAGCAGGCCCACTTGCGGGCCGTTACCGTGCGCCACCACCAGTTCGTTGCCAGGGGCGACGCGGGCGATTTGGGCGGTGGCCGTACGGATGTTTTCGCGTTGGTTGTCAGCGGTCATGGGCTGGCCGCGACGAAGAAGGGCGTTACCGCCCAGTGCAACGACGATACGCATAGAAAATGTCCTTATTTAAAGGGGAGGGTAAGCGACGCTGTGGTGTAGGAGCGGGCTTGCTCGCGATGCTGGCGACGCGGTCTGTCTCTGAACGCGCGCTGAATCCATCGCGAGCAAGCCCGCTCCCACAGAAGGCCTGTGTACACAGGCCAACCGAACCAGGGCTTAGATATCAGCCAGCGCCGCCACCAGAATGGCCTTGATGGTGTGCATGCGGTTTTCAGCCTGTTCAAAGGCAATGTTGACCGGCGACTCGAACACTTCTTCGGTCACTTCAATGCCGTTTTTCAGGTTCGGGTGATGCTCAGCCACGTCCTTGCCGACTTTGGTTTCGCTGTTATGGAACGCCGGCAGGCAGTGCATGAACTTCACGCGCGGGTTTTCTGCCGCCTTGATGATGTCGGTGTTGACCTGGTAAGGCAGCAGCAGCTTGATGCGTTCGTTCCAGGTTTCAACCGGCTCGCCCATCGATACCCACACGTCGGTGTGGATGAAGTCCACGCCTTTTACCGCCGCTTTCGGGTCTTCGGTCAGGGTGATTTTGGCACCGCTTTCCTTGGCGAATTCCTGGCACTGTTTGACGAAGGCTTCTTCTGGCCACAGGCTTTTTGGTGCGGCGATGCGCACGTCCATGCCCAGCTTGGCGCCGATCAGCAGCAGCGAGTTACCCATGTTGTTGCGCGCATCGCCCAAGTAGGCGTAGCTGATGTTGTGCAGCGGCTTGTCGCTGTGTTCACGCATGGTCAGCACGTCAGCAATCATTTGCGTCGGGTGGAACTCAGCGGTCAGGCCGTTGAACACCGGTACGCCTGCGTACTTGGCCAGCTCTTCGACAACCACTTGCTCAAAGCCACGGTATTCGATGGCGTCAAACATGCGGCCGAGAACGCGGGCGGTGTCTTTCATGCTTTCTTTGTGGCCGATTTGCGAAGAAACCGGGTCGATGTAAGTCACGTGCGCGCCCTGGTCGTGGGCTGCAACTTCGAACGCGCAACGGGTGCGGGTCGAGGTTTTTTCAAAAATCAGCGCGATGTTCTTGCCTTTCAAGTGCGGCTCTTCAGTACCGGTGTACTTGGCGCGCTTGAGGTCACGGGACAGATCCAGCAAGAAGTGCAGCTCACGAGGGGTGTGATGAACCAAGCTCAGCAAGCTGCGGTTTTTCATGTTAAACGCCATGGGGATCTCCTGGGTTTCTGGTTAACCGGCTTGCGCCGCCCCTTG
Source organism: Pseudomonas sp. PS01297 (assembly GCF_029959305.1). Taxonomy (NCBI): domain Bacteria; kingdom Pseudomonadati; phylum Pseudomonadota; class Gammaproteobacteria; order Pseudomonadales; family Pseudomonadaceae; genus Pseudomonas; species Pseudomonas sp. PS01297. The sequence continues at coordinate 4,697 of NZ_JASCPQ010000014.1, read as the reverse complement.
TGGGGTCAGCGCAAGCAATCAATGGGTGACTTAGTAATCGATTGGGTCGCGTACGATCGGGCAGGTCATGCAGTGACCGCCGCCACGGCCGCGTCCCAGTTCAGAGGCGCTGATGGTGATCACTTCAACACCGGCCTTGCGCAGCAGGGTGTTGGTGTACGTGTTGCGGTCGTAGCCGATGACCACGCCAGGCTCCAGTGCCACGACGTTGTTGCCGTCATCCCACTGCTCACGCTCGGCGGCGAAGCTGTTACCGCCGGTTTCGACAACGCGCAGGGCTTTCAGGCCCAAGGCCTTGGCGACCACATCGAGGAAGCTGGCTTCTTCACGGCGAACGTCAATGCCACCGGCTTTGCTTTCATCCGGGTACAGGGAGAAGGCGACAATTTGATTGACCACTTCCGGGAAGATGGTCACCAGGTCGTGATCGCAGAAGCTGAACACGGTGTCCAGGTGCATCGCCGCGCGAGACTTGGGCAGCCCGGCAACAATCACACGCTCAACCGCTTTGTTCTTGAACAGGTTCTGTGCCAGTTGGCCGATGGCCTGGCGTGACGAGCGCTCGCCCATGCCGATCAGTACCACGCCCTTGCCGATTGGCATGACGTCGCCGCCTTCGAGGCTGGCATTGCCGTGGTCAACGGTCGGATCGCCGTACCAGACGTTGAATTCAGCCTGGGTGAACTCAGGGTGGAACTTGTAAATCGCCGTGGTCAGCAGGGTTTCCTGACGGCGGGCAGGCCAGTACATCGGGTTCAGCGTCACGCCACCGTAGATCCAGCAGGTGGTGTCACGGGTGAACTGAGTGTTCGGCAGGGGCGGCAGGATAAAGCTGGTGTGGCCCAGGAAATCGCGGAACATCTGGATGGTTTTGCCACCGAAGCTATTAGGCAGGTCGTCAGCAGAGACACCGCCAATCAGGTACTCGGCAATGTGGCGCGGCTCCAGGCTCTTGAGCCAGGCTTTGACTTCATTGATCAGGCCCACGCCCACTTGATTCGGCGTGACCTTGTGGTCAAGGATCCAGTCCAGCGCTTCTGGAATGGCAACAATATCGGTCAGCAGGTTGTGCATTTCCAGCACATCAATCCCGCGGTCGCGCATTTTGGTGACGAAATCGAAGTGGTCACGCTTGGCCTGGTTGACCCAGAGCACGTCATCAAACAACAGCTCATCGCAGTTGCTCGGGGTCAGACGCTGGTGAGCCAGGCCTGGGGAACACACCATAACCTTATGCAGCTTGCCGGCTTCGGAATGCACGCCGTACTTCACTTTTTCCGTGGTCATTACAGTCATCCTCCAAAGTACATAAAACAGGGTATTACAGGGTTAGAAAGCCGTCGTAGAGGCCATACGCTGCCACCAGGGCACCGATAATCACTGCGGCAAAAATCACTTTCTCGATGTTGGTAAACACTTGTTGGCCGCTTTCGCGTTTGGCCTTGGCGAACAAGATGGCGCCAGGTGCATACAGCAGGGCCGAGAGCAGCAGGTACTTCAGACCACCGGCATAGATCAGCCAGATCGCGTAGATCAGCGCGACAGAACCGATGATCAGGTCTTTTTTGCGCTCAGCCAGGGCGTTCTCGTAAGTCTCGCCGCGCACCGCCAGCAGCAGGCCGTAGGCCGCCGACCAGAGGTAAGGCACGAGGATCATCGAGGTCGCCAGATAGATCAGCGACAGGTAGGTGCTTTCCGAGAACAGGGTGATGATCAGGAAGATCTGCACCATCACGTTGGTCAGCCACAGGGCGTTGACCGGTACGTGGTTGGCGTTTTCCTTTTTCAGGAACGCCGGCATGGTGTGGTCTTTGGCGGCCGAGAACATGATCTCTGCACACAGCAGCACCCACGACAGCAGGGCACCCAGCAAGGACACGATCAAGCCGACGCTGATCAGCACCGCCCCCCAGTGGCCGACCACGTGTTCAAGCACGGCCGCCATCGAAGGGTTTTGCAGTTTTGCCAGTTCTGGCTGAGTCATGATGCCCAGCGACAGCACGTTCACCAGCACCAGCAAGAGCAGCACGGTGATAAAACCGATCACGGTGGCGCGACCGACGTCTGAGCGTTTTTCGGCACGGGACGAGAAGATGCTCGCGCCTTCGATACCGATGAACACCCACACGGTGACCAGCATCATGTTGCGCACCTGGTCCATCACGCTGCCCAGCGACGGGTTTTTCAGGCCCCAGATGTCACTGGTGAAGATGTCCAGTTTGAACGCGAACAGTGCAATCAGAATGAACAGAATCAGCGGTACGACCTTGGCGACGGTGGTCACCAGGTTGATGAACGCTGCTTCCTTGATGCCGCGCAAGACCAGAAAGTGCACGGCCCAGAGCAGGATTGACGCGCCGACGATGGCGGCGACCGTGTTGCCTTCACCGAAGATCGGGAAGAAGTAACCGAGTGTGCTGAACAGCAGCACGAAGTAACCCACGTTGCCCAGCCAGGCACTGATCCAGTACCCCCAGGCCGATGAGAAACCCATGTAATCGCCAAACCCGGCCTTGGCATAGGCGTACACGCCGCCGTCCAGGTCGGGTTTTCGATTGGCCAGGGTCTGGAACACAAATGCGAGGGTCAGCATGCCCACGGCGGTGATCGCCCAGCCGATTAAAATCGCCCCGACATCCGCACTTGCCGCCATGTTTTGCGGCAGCGAAAAAATCCCGCCGCCAATCATTGAACCGACTACCAGAGCAACCAATGCACCTAGTCGAAGTTTTCCAGGAGTGTCAGACATTTAGAGTGACTCCAATCCATGTGAAGTGATGTCTCAGAGGTTATTGCGTTGTTTGCTTACCCTGTTGACTTAGGTCAGGTCATGACTACATTCCATTGTCAGTAGAGCGGGGAGGTCGCTATTGCGCATTTTTATGACGCGCGCTGGAAACCCGGCTCCAGAGGGCTTTCAGGTAATACAGCGGCTTTAATTGATTCGTCGTGGGGAATGAAGCTAGACACTATTTGAGAATTTGCAAATGTGAGCCGGATGTTTCATTTAACGGCCTGTGAAATGAAAACGTCATCTGCATCTGCGCTAGTTTTTGGTCTTTAATAGAAAATCTTGCTGTTAAAAAAATCAGGCTTATAGCGCAACTTTATTAAACGTTTGGGACAAACATTTATTTACTCGCAACTGCCTGTCGCTTGATAACCAGCATTAATAAAACACCCAACAAAGAGGTAGCGATGTCTCAGCAGACCCAGAAGCTTCGGCTCAATGCCTTGATTGCGTTAGTGGTCGGGTCGATGATTGGCGGCGGTATTTTTTCATTGCCACAAAATATTGCCGAACGAGCCGCTGGCGCTGCGGTATTGATTGGTTGGGCAATCACGGCGGTGGGCATGCTGGCGCTGGCTTTTGTATTCCAGACCCTGGCCAACCGCAAGCCGGAGCTGGATTCGGGCGTGTACGCCTACGCCAAGGCCGGATTTGGCGACTACATGGGGTTCTCGTCGGCCTGGGGCTACTGGATCAGTGCCTGGATGGGCAACGTGGGTTACTTCGTGTTGCTGTTCAGCACCTTGGGTTTTTTCGTCCCCGCGTTTGGCCAGGGCAATACGCCCATTGCCATCGGCTGTGCATCGCTGTTGCTGTGGGGCGTGCATTTTTTGGTGATGCGCGGCATCAAAGAGGCCGCTTTTATCAACCAGCTCACCACCGTCGCGAAAATCGTACCGATCGTGATGTTTATCGTGCTGGCCGCCGTGGCGTTTAAAGCCGACATCTTTACCCGTGACCTGTGGGGCTCAGAAATGCCCAGCGTCGGTAGCGTGATGGACCAGGTGCGCAACATGATGCTGGTCACCGTGTTTGTGTTTATCGGTATCGAAGGCGCCAGTGTTTACTCCGGGCGCGCCGAAAAGCGTTCCGATGTGGGCAAGGCCACCGTGATCGGGTTTCTCGGCGTGCTGGCGTTGCTGGTGCTGGTGAACGTGCTGTCGATGGGCATCATGACTCAGCCCGAACTGGCGCAACTGCAAAACCCGTCCATGGCCGGGGTGCTCAAGCATGTGGTGGGGGATTGGGGCGCGATTCTGATCAGCATCGGCCTGGCGGTTTCATTGCTCGGTGCGCTGCTGTCATGGGCATTGTTGTGCGCCGAGATTTTGTACGCGACGTCCCGGGATAAAACCATGCCGGCGTTCCTGAAAAAGGAAAACGCCAACCATGTGCCGGTCAACGCCCTGTGGCTGACCAATATCATGATTCAGCTGTTTCTGGTCATCACGCTGGTGTCATCGGGCACCTACACCACCCTGATCTACCTCGCCTCATCGATGATTCTGGTGCCTTATTTCTGGTCGGCGGCGTATTCGGTGTTGTTGTGCGTGCGCGGTGAGACCTACGCCAAGGCCAGTCGTAGCCGGGTCAAGGACTTGCTGATAGGAGCCATCGCATTGATCTACGCGATGTGGTTGCTGTATGCGGCGGGGCCCAAGTACTTGCTGTTGTCCGCGTTGCTCTATGCGCCGGGGATATTTCTGTTTGCCAAGGCCAAGCGTGAGCAAGGGCAGGCGTTGTTCAAGGGCATAGAGCCGCTGATATTCGCCGCAGTCGTGATTACCGCGCTGGGCGCGGCGTATGGGCTGTACAGCGGGGCGTTAACGCTCTAACCCCCAATAAAACTGTAGGAGCGAGCTTGCCTCGCGATCTTTTAAAAAGTCAAAAGATCGCGAGGCAAGCT
>NZ_JASCPQ010000149.1:0-8502 GCF_029959305.1 Pseudomonas sp. PS01297 | reverse complement strand
AATCAAAAGATCGCGAGGCAAGCTCGCTCCTACAGGGTTTTGGGTTACTTCTGGCAGCGCGGGCAGAACACGCTGGCTCGCTGGCCCAGTTTGACCTCGCGCAGTTCGGTGCCGCACACCTTGCACGCCTCGTAAGCACGGCCGTACACGAACAGTTCCTGCTGGAAGTAACCCGGCTGGCCGTCACCGCCGATAAAGTCGCGCAGCGTGGTGCCGCCCCGCTCTATCGCCGCCGCCAGAATCCGCTTGATCTCAATCGCCAGCTTTAAATAACGCGCCCGCGAAATGCTCCCAGCCTCGCGGCGCGGGTCAATGCCTGCGGCAAACAACGCTTCTGTCGCATAGATATTGCCCACGCCCACCACCACGGCGTTGTCCATGATGAAAGGCTTGACCGCCATCGAACGCTTGCGCGACAACTGAAACAACCGCTCGCCATCAAACAGGTCGGTTAACGGCTCCGGCCCCAGCTTGATCAGCAGTTCGTGGTTGAGCGGGTCAAGGCTCCAAAGCATCGCGCCAAAGCGCCGCGGGTCGGTGTAGCGTAAAGCCAGGCCCGATTCCAGCTCAATGTCGACGTGCTCATGCTTGAGCGCCGGCAGGCCCGCCTCGACCAGACGCAAATTGCCCGACATGCCCAAGTGACTGATCAACGTCCCGACTTCGGCATTGATCAGCAAATACTTGGCGCGGCGCTCAACCTGCACGATTTTTTGCCCCGACAAACGCACATCCAGGTCTTCGGGGATCGGCCAGCGCAAACGCCGGTCACGCACGATGACCCGGCTGACCCGCTGCCCTTCAAGGTGCGGGGCAATGCCCCGGCGGGTGGTTTCGACTTCTGGTAATTCAGGCATCTAGTCAGCCCCTAACTCGCGGATACTTTCTTTCACGTTCTCAAAGTCATACTCGGACAAACCAATGTAGTCCAGCACCAGATGGCTGATGCTGTTCCATTCATGGTCTTCACGCTGGTTGCCGAGGACCTTGGACGACGCACAGATATGCTCAGCCATTTTCAGCACCGCCAGCAGATTTTTCAGCGGGCCGTTGCGCGAGGACTCGTCGCTGAAAATCGCCAGCGCATTGTGGTGGTTGGCAATCGCTTCGGTCAGGTGCCCCGGCAAGCGCCAGGATTTGGCCGTGTAGTAGCCGACCACCGCGTGGTTGGTGTTGAAGTGGCGGTTTTCAGTGTCGACCACGCGACGGCCAGGGCCTGCGTTGGCGTAGCCCTGTTCCAGCACATGCATGTAATCGGGGAAGCGCTTGAGCATCAGCGGGATGCCGCAATCGTGAAACAAGCCTAGCGCATAGGCTTCATCGGGCGCCGACATGCCGGTGCGCTTGGCCAGGCTCAGGCTGGTCATGGCAACGTCCTGGGCGGTGTCCCAGAAACGGTTGAGGGTGACGATGGTGTCGTCACCCATCTCGCCCTTGATCGACTGCGCATTGATCAGGTTGATGACAGTGCGGCTGCCCAGCAGCGTGACTGCGCGACGAATTGAAGCGATTTTGTTGGTCAGGCCGTAGTACGGCGAGTTGACGATTTTCAGCAGCGCGCCCGACAAGCCAGGGTCCTGAGCGATCAAGCGCGCAATCACCTCAAGGTCCGGGTCCGGCATGTACTGCTCCATCTGCAAATCCACCATGATTTGCGGTTGAGGCGGCACGCTGATGCCTTGCAAAGCCTGACTGATCTGTTGCGATGAAAGCTCTGGGGGCATGTCTGCACACTCTGGAATAGGCGGCGATTCTAGCGGAATTTTCTGCGCGGATGGGCACGCGATCCGACGCAATACCGCGAATCAACCAAGCTTGCAGGCAGCGTCTAAGGCTATAATCGCGCCCTTTTCAATACCCGGAGCGACTTCATGTCCCTGCCAAGCCTGCGCCTTAAAGCCAATGCCGATCGACGCCTGCGCGCCGGCCACTTGTGGGTCTACAGCAACGAAATTGATGTAGCCACCACCCCGCTTAACGGCTTTAAAGCCGGTGACCAAGCGCTGCTCGAAACCGCAGGTGGCAAGCCGCTGGGCATCGTGGCCATGAGCCCGAACAACCTGATCTGCGCGCGCGTGCTGTCGCGTGACATCAAGCTGCCCTTGGACAAGTCGCTGCTGGTTCACCGCCTCAACATGGCCCTGTCCCTGCGTGACCGTCTGTTCGACAAGCCTTACTACCGCCTGGTGTTCGGCGATTCCGACATGCTGCCAGGCCTGGTGGTTGACCGTTTCGGCGACATCCTGGTGGTGCAGCTGGCCTCTGCCACCATGGAACGCCACAAAGACGACGTGGTTGCAGCGCTGGTTCAAGTGCTCAAGCCACGCGGCATCCTGTTCAAGAACGACTCGGCAGCCCGCGATGCAGAAGGCCTTGAGCGTTACGTCGAAACCGTCTTCGGTCTGGTACCGGAGTGGGTGGCCCTGGAAGAAAACGGCGTCAAGTTCGAAGCACCGGTCATGGAAGGCCAGAAAACCGGCTGGTTCTACGACCACCGCATGAACCGCGCGCGTTTGGCCCCGTACGTCAAAGGCAAAAAAGTCCTCGACCTGTTCAGCTACATCGGTGGTTGGGGCGTACAGGCAGCGGCGTTCGGCGCCAGCGAAGTGATCTGTGTCGATGCCTCGGGGTTCGCCCTGGACGGCGTTGATCGCAATGCCGCGTTGAACGACGTGGCCGATAAAGTCACCAGCATGGAAGGCGACGTGTTCGAAGCCCTGCGCGAGCTCAAAGCCAGCGAAGAGCGCTTTGACGTGATCGTGGCGGACCCGCCTGCCTTCATCAAACGCAAAAAAGACCTGAAAAACGGCGAAGCGGCTTACCGCCGTCTCAACGAGCAAGCCATGCGTTTGCTCAACAAAGACGGGATTCTGGTCAGCGCGTCGTGCTCGATGCACTTGCCTGAAGACGATCTGCAAAACATCCTGCTGACCAGCGCCCGCCATCTGGACCGCAACATCCAGATGCTCGAACGCGGTGGCCAGGGCCCGGATCACCCGGTGCACCCGGCGATTGTCGAAACCCGCTATATCAAGAGCATCACCTGCCGTTTGCTGCCTAACACCTAAGGCGCATTAAACCTGTAGCCGCTGCCGAAGGCTGCGATAAGGTCCGAAGGGCCTTCAGGACTGCTTCGCAGTCCATCGCAGCCTGCGGCAGCGGCTACACGGTCATTCTGGCTGCTCCCGCGGGCTCAGCACCGCACCGCCGATCTGCAACGACAGGTAACGCGGTTTCACCAGTTGGACTTCCCCTTCGCGAATCTTCTTGATCAATTCAAGCGGGTTATCGTCCATTTCATACAACCCGGCACGCAGCCACTTGCCCTGGGCATTGCGCTTGAAAAAGTACAGCGGGCCCGGCCATTCCTGCTTGGGCAACTGCAGCACTTCAAGCTGCCCGTCCTGATCCAGATCGACAGCCCACATCGCACACCCCGGATACCGGCACAGATGGCCAGCCATGCCCAGCGCATCGAACTGCTCGCTGCCGTCCACGCCAGGGCCGATCCACTCCAGTAACCGATCGTTCTGCGCCGCCCCGGCCCGGCCGATCTCGACCTCCTTGAGCCGCTTCAGCAGCACCGCCCGCGCAGGCTCGGTCAGCACCTCACCGCGCTCGACTTGCCCCAGCAACGTTTCATACGCCTGCATGCCCGGCGCACCCAAGCGAAAGCGCAAGGTGTCGGCATCAAAGGTCTCAACCGGGGTTTTGCCATTAAGTACGCGCTGTACCTGGTTCTGCGCACTGAACTTCAATGGGCTGAACCACGGCGTATGAATGCCCAGCAACAGCACCACGCACGCCAGCGCGATCCACGGGTTGCTGACCCGCAAACTGCCCAGCCAGGTCGATTTCGAGGCAAACACGGCCCACACCGCCGCCACACAATGGGCAAACACCACCAGCACCAGCAACATCGCCAGCACACGGCTTGGGGTCAGGCCGTATTGCTCAATGCGTAACCAGCTCGAATACCCGGCCAGCACCACCAGCACCGGCAAACACAGCAGGCACAGATCCACCATGCGCACGAGCCACAGCGGGTAGCCGCTGCTTTGATGACCGTCCTGGAACACGCCGTTGAGCAAGAACAGGTTGGCCGCTACCAGGCACACCATGATCGGCGTCGAATAGCCGGTGTCCCAAATCGGCGCCAGGCCGCTGAACGGCAAGGTAAACGTGAACACAATGGCGATCATTGAACTCAGCGGCAGCAAAAAGCGGCACAGCGTGAGCAAGATGCCGCGCAAAAGACCAATCACCCGGTCGTTATCGCGGCCCATTTGCAGCCCCAGGGCAAACACCACCGCCGAGCTGACACAGACAAAACCATCGCTAAAAAACAATTTGTTCAGCGCCACGATGCCGAGCATTTTGAACAAGCTGCCCCACAACAGCAGCAACGCCCAAAACACCGCATTCAGCAGCAAGCCCAGCAACACGATAAACACCGTGTCCCAGGCATGCCGGAACAAATCTTCATAGCGCGGCATGCGCCCTTCACGGGTCGGCCAACTCAAGATAAACGCCGTACAAATGTAGGCAATGACCACGGCAAAGCAGGACCAGCTACCGCTCATCCAGTGGCTGTAAAGCCAGGTTTCGCTGTACTTCCAGAACACCCAGGCGCTGATCGCCGTCATCACGCCGGTCAAGCCCAACACCAGCCAGACAGCGCCTCGCTGACGCACGTTGTCGCCCAGCAGCAACAGGTTGATCCCGCCCACCAGCACGGCGGTCACCAGCGCGTATTTGATGCCCGGCTCGGCAATGTCACTGGCCAGCCACAGTAAAAGCCCTTGCACCAGGCCAATGGCCAGACACCCATAAACGGATCGATTAAGGGTCAGCATTCAACATCCTTATTCATAGAAAGCGTTCGCCACTGTAGTCCCTGAGTGTAGTCACGCCCAGAGACGGGGGTAAAACCCGGCATGGCCGGCCTAGAGCGCGGCGACGCAGAGAAAAGTTTTTTCTTACAGAAATACAAGTACCGGCCTACTCAGGACATCGTTGTAAAACCAGCACCGGCGCAGAACACTGCCCGCCCTGATTAACACCGGACACATCAGTGCAACCGCCCACGGACACCCCTGCAAAACCCCGCGCAACCATTGCCTTGTTGATGACAATGACCCTGCTCGCCGTCTTCCCGCTGGACGTGGTGCTGCCCTCCTTCCCGGCCCTGTCCAGCCACTTTCGCACTACACCGTCCGACGTCGCGCAGTCGGTGAGTATTTTCGCCATCGGCCTGGCCGTGTCGCTGCTGCTGATCGGGCCTTTGTCCGATATGTTTGGGCGCAAAAAGTTGCTGCTGACTGGCATTGCCCTCGCGACCATCGGCGCAACGGGCTGCCTGTTTGCCATGGATTTCGCCTGGTTCATGTTTTTCCGCGTGGTCCAGGCCGTCGGCTGCGGTGCATTTGCCCTGTCACAAGCGCTGATCCAGGACGTGTTCGCAGGTCGCGAGCTGGAGCGCATCCGGATCTGGATGGCCACCGGCGGCGGGATCTTCATTTCCTGCTCCCCCTTGGTCGGCACCTGGCTGCAACTGTACCTGGGCTGGCAAGGCAGCTTTTATGTGTTCATCGCCCTGGCGGTGGTGGTCTGGTGCTGGTCACTGCACCTGCTGCCCGAGTCTCGCAGCCGCCACAGGCCGTCAGCACGGCAGTTTTTCGCCGGGTATTGGCGGCTGTTTTCTGATATCCGCTTCGTCGGTTACTGGCTGATTTCTGCCCTGGCCTTTGCCTGCCACTTCTCGTTTATCGTCCTGTCGCCGCTGATTTTCATGGAGCATCTGCAGCTCTCGGCCTACCAGTTTGCCTGGGCCTTGCTGCTGTATGGCGCGGCGTATGTGGTCGGCGGCGTGATGGCCAGCGTGCTGCACCGCAAGCTCGCCAGCGAGACACAAATTACTGCCGGCCTGTGGCTCATCGCCGCTTCCGGGCTGGTGATGCTGGGGCTTACCTGGCAATTTGGCGTGTCTGCCATCACGGTGCTGATCCCCATGCTTATCTGCACCGCAGGCACCACCATTTGCAGGCCCATCGCCAACTCCAAAGCCATGAGCCTCTACCCGCAACTCGCGGGCACATCGACCTCCGCAGGCAGCCTGCTGATTTTCATGTGCGGCGGCCTGATCAGCCTGGTGATCAACCTGGCCGACGATCACCTCACCAGCACCCTGGCCGTGTGCTTTTTGATCCTGAGCGCCATCGCGCTCGGTTTGAATCGGCTGATCCGCGAGCGGGCGCTCGTCCCGTAGCCGCTATCTTCACGGTTTGGACCATTCCCTCCCACCGCCAGCCGTGTAGAATCGACGCATTCATCGCCAATCATCCCCGGCGGGTTTATGAGCTCAAGCCCAAGCGTGCGGCGATCCCGCAGCGTTCACGGCAACTAGTGGATACGTGGTCATTTTCTGTGTGATCCCCTAGCGATTAGAAGCTCACTTCCCTGTTTGTTACCTGATTAGCCGCCCGGAGCTGTTCCATGCCTGACTATCGTTCCAAGACCTCCACCCACGGCCGCAATATGGCCGGCGCCCGCGCACTGTGGCGCGCCACGGGGATGAAAGATGCCGACTTCAAAAAGCCGATCATCGCCATTGCCAACTCCTTTACTCAGTTCGTACCCGGCCACGTCCACCTCAAGGACATGGGCCAACTGGTGGCCCGCGAGATCGAACGGGCTGGCGGCGTTGCCAAAGAATTCAACACCATCGCCGTAGACGACGGCATCGCCATGGGCCATGACGGCATGCTGTATTCGCTGCCGAGCCGCGAGATCATCGCCGACGCCGTCGAGTACATGGTCAACGCCCACTGCGCCGACGCCATTGTGTGTATTTCCAACTGCGACAAAATCACCCCTGGCATGCTGATGGCCGCACTGCGCCTCAACATCCCGGTGATTTTCGTGTCGGGCGGGCCCATGGAAGCGGGCAAAACCAAGCTCGCCAGCCACGGCCTCGACCTGGTCGATGCCATGGTCATCGCCGCCGACTCCAGCGCTTCTGACGAGAAGGTTGCCGAGTACGAACGCAGCGCCTGCCCAACCTGCGGTTCGTGCTCCGGCATGTTCACCGCCAACTCCATGAACTGCCTGACCGAAGCCCTGGGCCTGGCCCTGCCGGGCAACGGTTCGACCCTGGCGACCCACAGCGACCGCGAGCAACTGTTCCTGCAGGCAGGTCGCACCATCGTCGACCTGTGCCGCCAGTACTACGTCGAAAACGACGAATCGGTATTGCCGCGCAACATCGCCAACTTCAAGGCGTTCGAAAACGCCATGACGCTGGACATCGCCATGGGCGGCTCGACCAACACCATCCTGCACTTGCTGGCCGCGGCCCAAGAGGCCGAGATCGACTTCGACCTCAAAGACATCGACCGCCTGTCGCGCCATGTGCCGCAGCTGTGCAAAGTGGCGCCGAACATCCAGAAGTACCACATGGAAGACGTTCACCGCGCTGGCGGCATTTTCTCCATCCTCGGTTCGCTGGCCCGTGGCGGCTTGCTGCACACCGACTTGCCGACCGTACACAGCAAGACATTGGCCGAAGGCATCGCCAAGTGGGACATCACCCAGACCGACGACGAAGCCGTGCACACGTTCTTCCGTGCAGGCCCTGCCGGTATCCCGACGCAGACCGCGTTCAGCCAGTCGACCCGCTGGGACACCCTGGACGACGACCGTGAACACGGCTGCATCCGCAGTGTCGAGCACGCCTACTCGCAAGAAGGCGGCCTGGCCGTGCTGTACGGCAACATCGCGCTGGACGGTTGCGTGGTAAAAACCGCCGGTGTTGACGAGTCGATCCACGTGTTTGAAGGCAACGCCAAGATCTTTGAAAGCCAGGACAGCGCCGTGCGCGGCATTCTGGCTGACGAAGTAAAGGCCGGTGACATCGTGATCATCCGTTACGAAGGCCCCAAAGGCGGCCCGGGCATGCAAGAGATGCTGTATCCGACGTCGTACCTGAAATCCAAAGGCCTGGGCAAAGCCTGCGCCCTGCTGACCGACGGCCGTTTCTCGGGCGGCACCTCGGGCCTGTCCATCGGCCACGCTTCGCCAGAAGCCGCCGCCGGTGGTGCGATTGGTCTGGTGCAAGATGGCGACAAAGTGCTGATCGACATTCCGAACCGCTCGATCAACCTGTTGGTCAGCGACGAAGAACTGGCGGCACGCCGTGTTGAGCAGGACAAAAAAGGCTGGAAGCCGGTTGAAGTCCGCCCACGCAAAGTCACCACCGCCCTCAAGGCCTACGCCTTGCTGGCCACCAGCGCCGACAAGGGCGCGGTGCGTGATAAGGCGCTGCTGGACAAATTGGTGCCATAAGCCAACGCGTTATACAAAAATCCCGGCCATGTGCCGGGATTTTTTGTGCCACACCGCCCCTGTAGGAGCGAGCTTGCCTCGCGAGCTTTAAAAAGATCAAAAGATCGCGAGGCAAGCTCGCTCCTACAACAGAGCGGTACTGAATTTCATCGGGTTTGA
>NZ_JASCPQ010000148.1:0-8780 GCF_029959305.1 Pseudomonas sp. PS01297 | reverse complement strand
GGCTTGCTCGCGATAGTGTCGGCGCGGTCTTCAGAACCACCGCGTCGTTTGTATCGCGAGCAAGCCCGCTCCCACATTGTTCACCGCTCAACGAGCGGTGCTGACGCGGTCTACCAGGTAGACCAGGCCGTGGTAGTCGATGCCGCCATGTTGGCTCAGGCCGATTTCACACGTGCGGCTGGTCGATATCCCTTCGCTGCAATGCTGCACGGCGTCTTTTAAGGTGCGCAGTGAGTGGGCGTTCAGTTCGGGGGTGGTAAAGCCCTTGTCGCCCGCAAAGCCACAGCAATGTATCCCCTCCGGTATCACCACCTCGGTGCTGCACAGCCGTGCGATGTCGATCAGCGCCTGGCTTTCGCCCAAATGCTGGGTGCTGCAGGTGACATGCACGGCGATGGGGGCGGTTTGTGGGGTGAAGTTCAACTTATCCACAAGGTGGGTGCGGATGAAGCGCACCGGGTCGTAGAGGTCGAGACGGGTTTCGCCCAGGTCCTGGACCAGGCGCAGGGTGCACGGGCTGGTGTCGCAGTAAATGGGGTCGACCCCGCCACGGCTGGCGTGCAGCAAGGCGCCAATGAGTTCCTGGCGTTTGTGTTCGGCCTGTTCGTTGTAGCCTTTGGAGGCAAACGGCTGGCCGCAGCACAGGCTGTCCATGTTCTCGGGGAAGACCACTTGGTAACCGGCTTTTTCCAGCAGGCTGCAGGTTTTGTCGAGCAGCGAGGTTTGCTCTTTGTCGCCCGCCGCCGGGCCCATGACGCGGGACACGCAGGCCGCCAAATACACCACCCGCGGGCGGGCATCTTTAACCGGCGGGCTGAAGCGTACCGCCCGCTCGGGTTGCGGCATGGCGTTGGTCCACAGCGGCACGCGGCCTTTGCTGGCTTTGGTCAGGGCTGCCGAGATTTTGCCCAGGCGCGGCGCACCCAGCAGAATGCGTGCGCCATTGGCCACGTGCAGGGTGAAGCGCGCACCCTGTAGCGTGGTTGCAAAGTGGTTGCCCAGCAGGTCGGCGGCTTTGAGGTGGTTGGCGCTGCGCGCGCGCAGTTTTTTCACCAGTTCGCCGGTGTTGATGCCCACCGGGCAACGCTGGGCGCACAAACCGGTGGCGGCGCAGGTGTCGATGCCTTGGTAGGCGTAGGCTTTTTCCAGCTCGCGGGTGTCGACCCCGGCGCGCTTTTTGGCCTGAATGTCTCGCCAGATCACAATCCGTTGCCGAGGGCTGAGTGTCAGGCCTTTAGAAGGACACACCGGCTCACAAAAACCGCACTCGATGCACTTATCCACAATCTCGTCGGCGGCCGGCATCGGCTTGAGGTGTTTGAGGTGGATGTGCGGGTCTTCGCTGAGCACCACGTCGGGGTTGAGGATGCCTTGCGGGTCGAGCAAACGCTTGAGTGCCCACATTAATTGGTAGGCGTCGCTGCCCCATTCCAGCTCAACAAACGGCGCCATGTTGCGCCCGGTGCCGTGTTCGGCCTTGAGCGAGCCGCCGAACTCCACGGCGATCAGTTGCGCCACGTCGTCCATAAACGCTTGGTAGCGGGCGACCTCTTCGGGGTTGTTAAAGCCCTGGGTGAATACAAAGTGTAGGTTGCCTTCCAGGGCGTGGCCGAACAGGATCGCTTCGTCGTAGTGGTGTTTGTCGAACAGCTCGATGAGACGGTTGACGCCGATGGCCAGTTGCTCGACCGGGAAGGTCACGTCTTCGATGATCACCGTGGTGCCGGTTTTGCGCACCGCGCCGACGGCCGGGAAGGTGTCTTTGCGAATTGCCCAGAGTTTGGCGTTTTCGCGGGGGGTTTCGGTGAAGTCGACTTGTTTCTCGACCGCAAAGTCGGCCAGCGACGCCATGATCTGCGCCAGTTGTTCATGCAGCAAGGTTTGGCTGGCCGCGCGGGACTCGATCAGCAGGGCGCAGGCATTGGCCGACAGTTCTTTAACGAACGCGGGCATGCCGGGTTTGTCTTGTACCGAGCGCAGGCTGCGGCGGTCGAGCAGTTCCACGGCTGACACGGGCTGGCTTTTCAGCACGGTGACCGCGTTGCAGCAGGTCTCTACGTCGGGGAAGACGATCAGCGCCGAGGCTTTGTTGGGGTGGTCGATGACCGTGTCGTAGGTCACCGAGCTAATAAAGCCCAGGGTGCCTTCGCTGCCGACCAGCAAGTGGCTGAGGATATCCAGCGGGTCATCGAAGTCGACCAGAGCGTTGAGTGACAGGCCCGTGGTGTTTTTCAGACGATATTTGTGGCGGATTTTTGCAGCCAATTCAGCATTGGCGCGGGTCTCGCGTGCCAATGTCGCCAATTGCTCGAGCAGGGCGCCGTGGCTTTGACGAAAGGCGGCGATGTTGGCCGCGTCTTCGGTGTCCACCCGGGTGCCGTCAGCCAACACCACGCGGATACCGGCCAGGGTGTGATAGGTGTTTTGTGCGGTGCCGCAGCACATGCCGCTGGCGTTGTTGGCGACAATGCCGCCGATTTTGCAGGCGTTGATCGAGGCCGGGTCGGGGCCGATCTTGCGCCCGAAAGGTGCCAGCCAAGCGTTGGCTTGCGCGCCGATGACCCCCGGTTGCAGGCGGATTTGCGCGCCTTGCTCGCGAATGACTTTGCCGTTCCAGTTGTCGCCGAGCACGATCAGCACTGAATCGCTGATGGCTTGGCCTGACAGGCTGGTACCCGCGGCGCGGAAGGTGACGGGCACTTGGTCGCGGCGGGCGAGGTTGAGCAGTTCGACCACTTCGTCTTCAGATTCGACGCGGATCACCAGTTGCGGGATCAGCCGATAAAAGCTCGCGTCGGTGCCGAAAGCCAGGGTGGAAAGCGGGTCGGTGAAGCGGCGGTCGTCGGGGATCAACCGCTCGGCATCACGAGTAAACGTCGCAGGCAGGCTCATGCGTCCTCCAGAATTAATACCACCAGGTCTTTCGGGCCGTGGGCGCCGTAGGCCAGTACTTGTTCGATGTCAGCGGTTTTGGACGGGCCAGACACCAACAATGCGTTAGTCGGCATGCCCGCGGTCCAGTTCATTTCACGCTGCACTGAATAAAAGTTGTCGCGGATTTGGCTGGCCTTGAGCAGCGCAAAATGCACCGGCGGTACCAGGCTCATCAGGCGCGGTTCTTCCGGTGTTGGCCAGAGGATCAAGCTGCCGGTGGCGGCAATCGCGCCCAAGGTGGTGGTGAAGCTGGCCGGGGTGTCGTTGAACAGCTCGGCTTTCCATTCTTCCACGGGGCGGTCGTAGGCTTTGAGTGGCGGCAGCGCAGGGTTTTGTGCCCAATGCGCCGTCACTTTCTGCCCGTGCGCTGTGGTTGGGGCGATTAACAGGCTCGGCAATTGGCGGTCGCAGACTAATTGCGCCAGCAGGGCGGGCCAGTCGGCTTCGGTGGTGAGGTGGATTTCGGTGTGCACGGCTTCCATCAACTTACGCAGTTGCGGGATGCGTTGCTCCGGGGTGTAGGTCCACGGTTCTGTCACCAATGCTTCGTCGAAGTTGTCAGGCACGGGTGTGGTGCCTGTCAGGCTTTTACGCAGTTTGTTGAGGATGTTTTGCTTGGCGCTCATCGCGAGGCTCCCGACTTTTTCGCCATGTGTTCGCGGGCCATGTCGTGCAGCGAGCGGGCGGCGGGTTTAGGGGCGCTGTGGTTTTGGGTCCACGGGCCGACGTTGTTGGGTGTAAGCCCGCGCAGGCGGGTAGCGGCTTTGACGAACACGCGGTAGAGCGCGGGCGAGCTGTTGAGCTTGGCCCACAGGTTCCACATGAGGCGCTCTTTGCGTGAGTACTTGCTGCCTTGGCCGCGCATGATGCGTGGTACGGCATCGGGCGATTTAACGTTCTCTTCGCGTAGGCGACGCAGCAATGCCGGGATCGGAATTTTTACCGGGCACACTTCGCCACAGGCGCCGCACAACGACGAAGCGCTGGGATGATCTGGGACTTTGCCCAGGCCGACCATGTGCGGGGTGATGATTGCGCCAATGGGGCCGGGGTACACCTCGCCGTAGGCATGACCGCCGATGCGGGTATACACCGGGCAGTGGTTCATGCAGGCACCGCAGCGAATGCAGTTGAGGGTTTGGCGCAGTTCGCTGTCAGCAAACGCCTGGCTGCGACCGTTGTCGAGCAGCACCAGGTGGACTTCTTCGGGGCCGTCGAGTTCGCCGGGTTTGCGTGGGCCGCAGATCATGTTGACGTAGGTGGTGATCGGTTGGCCGAGGGCCGAGCGGGTCAGCAATGACACCAGCGGTACAACGTCACGCAGGTTTTCGACCACTTTCTCGATGCCGGTGACGGCAATGTGTACCGGCGGCACGGTGGTCGACATGCGCCCGTTGCCTTCGTTTTCGACCAGCAGCAGGGTGCCGGTTTCAGCCACGGCGAAGTTGACGCCGGACACGCCGATGTCGGCTTCGAAAAACTTTTGGCGCAGCACGCGACGACCGATCTGGATCAGTTGGTCGACGTCTTTGGTGTATTCAACGCCGAGCTTGTTGTGGAACAAGTCGGCCACTTGCCCGGCGTTCTTGTGGATCGCGGGCATGATGATGTGGGACGGCTTCTCGTTGTCGAGCTGAACAATGTACTCGCCCATGTCGGACTCAAGGCATTCGATGCCCTGTGCGCCAAGCACGTGGTTCATTTCCATCTCTTCGCTGACCATCGACTTGCCTTTGATGACTTGCTTGGCGGCACGGCGGCGGGCAATCGAGAGCACGATGTCATTGGCCTGCTCGACGGTTTCGGCCCAGTGCACCTGCACACCGTTGCGGGTCAGGTTGGCTTCGAGGCGCTCCAGCAGGTCAGGCAGTTTGGACAGGGCGCGGGCGCGGACGGCATTGCCCAGCGCACGCAAATGCTCGCGTTCGTGGGCATCGCTGAAGGACACCGCGCGTTTGGTCATCAGCGAGTCCATGGCGTTGCGAAAGTTATTTCGCAATTGTTTGTCGGCCAATGCCTCGTGGGCGCGCTCGCGGAAGTCTTCGATGACAACAGCAGGGATCAACGCGCTCATTGTGCACCTCCGGTGCGTTGCCACAGGAAGCTGGCCAGATGCTGACCGCGCAGGGCTTTTTGCTGTTTTTCGAGGGAGCCGTTGATGTTCATCAGGCAGCCGCAGTCGGCGGTCAGCACTTGGTGTGCGCCGGTTTCAATCAGGGCGCGGGTCTTGTCGGCGACCATGGCCCCGGAAATATCAGGCAGGCGTACGCTGAATGTCCCACCAAAGCCGCAGCATTCGCTTTCATGGCTGTGGTCGATGCGCTCAACGTTGCCCAGTTGCGCGAGCATTTCGCGGCCGTGCAGGTGGGTGTTCATTTCGCGCCGGGCAGAGCAGGAGGTGTGCAGCGCGACTTTGATCGGGGCGCCGCTGTCCTTGAACTGCACTTTGCACACAAACAGCAAAAATTCGGTGAGTTCAAAGGTGCGTTCGGCCAGGGCGTGGACCTTTTTCAAGGTGTCTGGCTCATCTTCGAACAGGTCTTCGTAGTGTTCGCGCAGCATGCCGGCGCAGGAGCCGGAGGGCACGACCACGGGGTAATCTTCGGCAAACAGCGCCAATTGTGCACGGGCCACTTCGCGGGCCTGGTCGGTGTAACCCGAGGTGTAGGCCGGTTGCCCGCAGCAGCTTTGGCCTTGCGGGTAGTCCACGTCGATGCCTTCGCGTTCGATCAGGTGGATCGCGTCCATCCCGGCTTCGGGAAAGAACAGGTCGACGACGCAGGTGCCGAACAGGTAGACCTTGCGGGGTTTGTGCGCAGGGTAATGGCGCGGGGTCGGAAGGGGTGGGGCGACACGGGTCGCGTTGGGCACGGCGTTGTAAAAAAGCTCGCTCATCAGGCGTCTCCGGGTGGTCCCGGTTATAGATCCACGGTAGCGGCTGAAAACCCTCTTCAGCCGCGAGGCAGACCGGGTAATAAAGTATGGGCGCCGGGGACGTGCCCCGGCGCTTTTAACGTGGTGTCACCATAGCCCTGTTGATTAATGCACCAGCATGCCGGTGAACCAATACGCCTGGGCGAGCGTGATCAGGCCAACGATGGTGGCGAAGAACAGGCTGTGTTTGAGGGTGAAGCGGAACAGATCGGACTCTTTGCCCACCAGGCCGGTTGCCGCACAGGCGACGGCGATGGATTGTGGCGAGATCATTTTGCCGGTCACGCCGCCGCTGGTGTTGGCGGCCACCATGAGGGTGTCGCTGACGCCGATCTGGTGCGCGGTGGTGGCTTGCAACGAGCTGAACAGGGCGTTCGACGAGGTGTCGGAGCCGGTCAGGAACACGCCCAGCCAGCCGAGGAACGGCGAGAAGAACGGGAACGCGGCGCCCGTACCGGCCAATACCAGGGCCATGGTGGAGGACATGCCCGAGTAGTTGGTCACGAAGGCAAAGGCCAGCACCATGCCGATGGACAGGATCGGCCAGCGCAGCTCGTAGAGGGTCTCTTTGAAAGTGGTCAGACCGGTTTTGATGTCGATTTTCAGGATCAGCATCGAGATCAGCGCCGAGAAGAAAATCGCGGTGCCGGTGGCTGAAATCGGGTCCAGTTTGAACACGGCGGCAATGGCGGTTGGCGCGTTGACGATCGGCGCGGTTTTGATCACCAGTTGATCAAGGTGCGGGATGGCAAAGTTGAACACCCAGCCGTACATCGAACCACCCGGCGAGAACAGGGCTTTGAAGGGTTTTAGGGTCCAGATGGTGACCAGCACAGTCAGGATCAGGAACGGCGACCAGGCCTTGAGGATTTGCATCAGGCTGTAAGGCGAAACCATCAAGTTGCTTGGTTTGCCGAAACCACCTGCGCTGGCGGTAACAACAACGTCAGAGCTCACGCCCGGAATCTGCGCGCCGGCGGTGCGTTTTGGCTGCCACACTTTCAGGAACAGGGTCAGGCTGATCAGGCTGGCCAGTGCCGAGGTGATGTCCGGCAGTTCTGGGCCAATGTAGTTGGAGGTGAAGTACTGAGTGACGGCGAAGCTCAAACCAGCCACCAGTGCTGCCGGCCAGGTTTCACGCACACCGCGCAGGCCGTCCATCATGAAGACCAGCCAGAACGGCACGAACAACGACAGCAGCGGCAGTTGGCGACCGGCCATGGCGCCGATCTTGAACGCATCGATGCCTGTTACCTGGCCCGCCACGATGATCGGGATGCCGAGGGCGCCGAAGGCAACCGGGGCGGTGTTGGCGATCAGGCACAGTCCTGCGGCGTACAGCGGGTTGAAGCCCAGGCCTACGAGCAGGGCGGCGGTAATCGCTACCGGAGCACCGAAACCGGCTGCGCCTTCCAGAAACGCACCGAAGCAGAAACCGATCAGCAGCACTTGCAGGCGCTGGTCATCGGTAATCGACAGGACGGAGCTGCGGATGATTTCGAACTGGCCGCTTTTGACGGTCAGTTTGTAGAGGAACACCGCGGCAACGATGATCCAGGCAATTGGCCAGAGGCCATAAGCAAATCCATAACCTGCGGCGGCAATCGCCATGTCGACGGGCATCTGGAAGGCGAAGATCGCCACCAGAATCGACAAGGCAAGGGTAATGCTGCCAGCCACGTGCCCTTTGAGACGGAACACAGCCAAGGCCAGGAAGAAAAACACAATCGGGATAACGGCCGCGAGTGCGGACAAGCCGAGGCTGCCGAGCGGGCTGTAAAGCTGTTGCCAGGTTTGCATATGGGGTGGCCCCTAATTGTTATTGGTCGATGCTGCTGACTGCATTTGGGTAATTGGTAATACCAATTTACAATCGCTGTGGGCTAGGTTAAAAGCCTTGTATGGCGTGTGTCAATTTGCCGCTACTTAATCTTTCGTCGCGTTGTTCGTTGCCTGGGCAACTGATGGGGTAAAAGGCGGTTTTTCTGATAGGTGTTTGGCGAGCGCCAATCGGCGAGAATAGTGGGCCCGGCGCGTGGTCGGGTGCGTGGAGAGCAGTTATGGGGTTTGGTCAAATCCGTCAGCGCCGTTTGTCGGACGATATTGTCGAGCAGCTTGAGGGCATGATCCTTGAGGGCACGTTGAAGGCCGGTGAGCGCTTACCGGCCGAGCGTGCGCTGGCGGAGCAGTTTGGGGTGTCGCGCCCGTCGCTGCGTGAAGCGATTCAAAAGTTGGTCGCCAAAGGTTTGCTGATCAGCCGCCAGGGCGGTGGCAACTATGTGGCGACGTCGCTGGGCTCGACCTTCAGTGATCCGTTGCTGCAGTTGTTGGAAAGTAACCCTGAGGCACAGCGCGATTTGCTGGAGTTTCGCCATACCCTGGAGGCGTCTTGCGCGTATTACGCGGCATTGCGTGCGACCGAGATGGACCGAGAGCGGCTGCGGTTTGCCTTTGAGCGGTTGCAAGATTGCTATACGCGGGTGGATGAGGTGAGCCGGGCCGAGGAAGGGGAGGCCGATGCTAACTTCCACCTGGCGATTGCCGAGGCGAGCCACAACGCGGTGTTGTTGCACACGATTCGCGGGTTATTCGATTTGCTCAAGCGCAACGTGGTGACCAACATTGGCGGCATGTACAAGCAGCGCAGCGAAACGCGCGACATGCTGATTGATCAGCACCGCGAGTTGTATCTGGCGATTGTGGAAGGTCGGGCTGAGGATGCGCGGGGCGTTGCGAGCCGCCATCTCATGTACGTGCAGGAAGTGTTGGAGGAGGTACGTCAGGAAGTTCAGCGCGTGGCGCGGGCAGAGCGACGTAATGGGTTGTGAACTGCTCTGTGGGAGCGGGCTTGCTCGCGATAGGGTCAATGCGGTGTGCTAGAGACACCGCGTTGTCTGAATCGCGAGCAAGCC
>NZ_JASCPQ010000147.1:0-8800 GCF_029959305.1 Pseudomonas sp. PS01297 | reverse complement strand
ACCCCCTGTTGGTGGGGGGGGGGGGGCGGGGCGCCGCGCCCCCCCCCCCCCCCCCCCCCCCCGCTCCCACCCGCTACTGATGACTCAAATCAAACGATCTAAACGCCTGCTTATGCATAATTACGCCGTTATTGCGTAGTACTTAAGACTGAATGTTGGAATGCGCGGGTTTTGTCCTGCGTCGGTAGTGTTTATCATGGCGGGCTGCCACGGCGGGCTTTTGGTGCCGCACGGTATTTTCGAGGAGTTGTTGCATGACCTTATCCTTCGCCATCAAGGCAGGGCTCATACTGCTGTTTGTCGGCAGCATCCTGTACGTGCATTTGCGCGGCAAGGCGCGTTTGCCGGTGTTACGCCAGTTCGTCAACCACTCCGCATTCTTTGCGCCCTACAACGCGCTGATGTACTTATTCTCGGGCGTGCCGTCCAAGCCTTATCTGGACCGCAGCAAATTCCCCGAGCTGGACGTCCTCAAAGACAACTGGCAAGCCATTCGTGAAGAAGCCATGCACTTGTTCGACGAAGGCTATATCCGCGCCGCCGAAAAGAACAACGACGCCGGCTTTGGCTCATTCTTCAAAAAAGGCTGGAAGCGTTTTTACCTCAAGTGGTACGACAAACCGCTGCCATCGGCCGAACTGCTGTGCCCTAAAACCGTAGAGCTGGTCAACAGCATCCCCAACGTTAAAGGCGCGATGTTTGCCTTGTTGCCGGGCGGCAGCCACCTCAACCCGCACCGCGACCCGTTTGCGGGCTCCTTGCGCTATCACTTGGGGTTGTCGACACCCAACTCCGACGCGTGCCGCATCTTCGTTGACGGCGAGGAATACGCCTGGCGCGATGGTGAAGACGTGATGTTCGATGAGACCTACGTGCACTGGGTGAAAAACGAAACCGACATTACCCGCGTGATCCTGTTTTGCGACGTCGAGCGCCCGTTGACCAGCCGCCTGATGACCCGCATCAATCGCTGGGTCAGTGCGCAACTGGGCAAAGCCACCGCCCCGCAAAACCTCGACGACGAACGCGTAGGCGGCATCAACAAAGCCTACGCCTGGAGCAAAACCTTTAGTGACCGCTTCAGCGGCGTAGTCAAACAATGGAAACGCCGCAACCCCAAGCTATACCGCATCGCCCGCCCGGTGCTGGCGGTTATCGTGCTAGTACTGCTGTGGCGTTGGTTGTTCGGATAAGTCATTGCAATAAATGTCGAGCGCTGGTTATAGTCAGCGCTCGTTGAGCCAATGGCTCATACCACTCTCTTCAAAAAGATCAGCTCATGCCGGTTCCCCTTACTCATAGCGTTGTCGCTCCAGCAGTCTTTGCTGGCGTGGTGCCGTGCGGGGGCAAACAGCCTGAGCAGATCAGCCACTATCCCCCTCCTGTCAGCCGCACCGTGGTGAGCGTCGTTGTTTCGCCACCGGGTGTTGGTGTTGCGGGCTGAGCCGAGCGAGCTTTCGGCTGCCCGTACCCGTCTAAAAAACCATTGAACTTCAGCTTCGGCTGAGTTGGCTTTTTATGTCTGATGACAGGTGTTACCCATGCTTTCGATTTCTAAAGAATCCGCGTTAGCGGCGGCGTCCACGAGTCTGTTTGTTCTGCTGTGGAGCAGCGGCGCGATTTTCTCCAAATGGGGTTTGGCCCATGCCTCGCCCTTTGCCTTTCTGTTGATTCGTTTTGCCATCGCTCTGCTGGCGCTGGTGCTGTTGATCCCGTCGATGAAACTGCAGATGCCACGCGGCGCCAAAGCCATTGGCTACGCACTGGCCACCGGGACGGTGCTGCTGGGCGCGTATCAGATTTTTTATCTGCTGGCGCTGGACCTCAAGGTCACGCCCGGCGTCATGGCCACGGTGATGGGGGTGCAGCCGATCCTGACGGCAGTGATTCTTGAGCGTCGTCACTCTTTTAGCCGTTCGTTGGGGCTCATGCTGGGGCTGACCGGCCTGATTCTGGTGGTGTACCAGAATATTGGTCTGGCCGGTTTGTCCTGGGGCGGAATGCTCTGTGCGTTGTTGGCGCTGGGGAGCATGACGGCGGGCACTTTGATGCAAAAACGCATTACCCAGAACCCACTGGGCACATTGCCGTTGCAGTACTTGGCCGGGTTGCTGTTGTGCGCGGTGTTTGTGCCGTTTCAACCGTTCCACTTTGAACACAGTGCAGGCTTTATGGTGCCAGTGTTGTGGATGGGGTTGGTGGTGTCGGTGCTGGCGACCTTGCTGCTGTACCGGATGATCGCCCGCGGCAACCTGGTAAACGTCACCAGCCTTTTCTACCTGGTGCCTGCGGTCACAGCGGTCATGGACTACCTGATCTTTGGCAACAAACTGGCCTTGCTGAGCGTACTCGGCATGGCCTTGATCATCATTGGTCTGGTCTTCGTGTTCCGTAAAACCACCCGTTAACCCATATCACCCTGTAGGAGCGAGCTTGCTCGCGATCTTTTGATCTTTTAAAAGATCGCGAGGCAAGCTCGCTCCTACAGGGCATTTTTATTGGGCTTGAGCACCAGCCATAACGCTGCGGCGATCAGCAGTCCGCCGTACAGGTGCGCGATTGACAGCGGTTCGCCCAGAAACAAGGCGCCCCACAAGATCCCGAAGGGCGGGGTCATAAAGGTCACGGTCATGGATTTGACCGGGCCGATGTTGGTCAGCAAACGGAAGAACAAGATGTAGGCAAAGGCTGTGCACACCAGCCCAAGCACCAACAACGACAACCATACCCGTGCACCGCCCCAATCGGCTGGCGGTTGATTAAGCAGGCTCAGGCCAAACAACGGCAGCAGAAACAAGGTCGCGCCGAGCATGCTGCCCATGGCCGAAAGACGCGGGTCCAGCCCGCCTTGTTGATCCAGCCAGCGGCGCGCCAAAAAGCCCGCAAAGCCATAGCAGATCGTCGCCAGCAGGCAGGCGAGGGCGCCCATCAGCAAGTTCAGGTCAAAGGCCACCGGCCCGGCACCGGTCAACACGCCGACGCCAAATAATCCGAGAAATACCCCGGCCAGCTTGGTGAGGGTGAGTTGCTCACTGAAAAACAACCCGCCAATCAATACGCCCATCAGCGGCGTGGTCGCATTAAAGATGGCTGAATACCCCGCAGGCAGTACTTGCGCCGCAACCGAATACAACGTGGCAGGCAACCCGGAGTTGATGACGCCCAGGATCAACACCACCCTCAACTTGCCGCCGAAGTTCCAGCTGACGCGCATCAGCACCAACATCACCAGCAAGCCGGTAGCAGCAATCGAAACCCTGAAAAACGCGGTGGGAATAGAGCCGAGCACTGGCGCGATGATTCGCATAAACAGGAAACTGGCGCCCCAAATGCCGGCCAGCGACAGCATGCGTACAAAATCTGCGAATCTCACAAGGTATCTCTTACAAAGATTAAGCCGCGCAGTGTAGGGGATGCAGCCTGCAAGGCAATGGTTGCGCGCAATTCCTACAGATTCGTGCACAACCGCTTAAATCTGCGACAATCGCCGCCTGCCTTTACCAAGACTTTTGCGCACCTGATGACTGACGAATCGCCTGCTATCAACCAACTGTTGAAAAACCTTGATCACGCCATGATTGCCGACCGCCACAAGCTGCGGCGGCAGTTGCATGAGCTGCGCAAGAAGCCTGATGACGCCAAGCTGGCGGCCTGGGCCGAGCGTGTGCAGGCCTCGTGCGCGCAGGTGACTGCGCGGGCGGCCAGCGTGCCGTTGATTCGTTATGACGAAAATCTGCCGATTGCCGCCAAGCGCGACGAGATCAAGGCAGCGTTGCTCAAGCATCAGGTGTTGATCCTGGCCGGTGAAACCGGTTCGGGTAAAACCACTCAATTGCCGAAAATCTGCCTCGAAATTGGCCGCGGCCAGCACGGGTTGATCGGTCACACCCAGCCTCGCCGGATTGCTGCGCGCAGCGTTGCCAGCCGGGTCGCTGAAGAACTGGGTACGCCGCTGGGGGCGCTGGTCGGCTATCAAGTGCGGTTTGAGGATCAGAGTGATTCCAACACTCTGATCAAGTTGATGACCGACGGCATCCTGCTTGCCGAAACCCAGCACGACCGTTACCTCGAGCGCTACGACACGATCATCGTCGACGAAGCCCACGAGCGCAGTCTGAACATCGACTTTTTGCTCGGCTATCTGAAGATCCTCCTGCCACGGCGCCCGGACCTCAAAGTCATCATCACCTCGGCCACCATCGATCTGGAGCGTTTTTCCAAACACTTCAACGATTCGCCGATTGTTGAAGTGTCCGGTCGTACCTTCCCGGTCGAAACATGGTACCGCCCGCTGACCTCTGAGCAGGACGAAGAGGGCAACAGTGTCGAAGAGGACTTGAGTGTCGACCAGGCGATCATCGCCACCCTCGATGAAATCGCCGCCCATGAGCGCAGCGAGCGTAAAAGCCCCGGCGACGTGCTGGTGTTTTTGCCCGGCGAGCGCGAGATCCGCGATGCCGCCGAGATGCTGCGCAAGGCACAACTCAAACACACCGAAATTCTGCCTTTGTATGCGCGCCTGTCACCGGCCGAGCAACAACGGATATTCCAGTCGCATCCGGGGCGTCGCGTGGTGCTGGCAACCAACGTTGCAGAAACCTCGTTGACCGTGCCGGGTATTCGCTATGTGATTGACAGCGGCACCGCGCGCATCAGCCGTTACAGCTATCGGGCCAAGGTGCAGCGCCTGCCGATCGAAGCTATTTCCCAGGCCAGTGCCAACCAGCGTAAAGGCCGCTGCGGACGGGTCGAGCCGGGGATCTGCGTGCGCTTGTACGCCGAGGAAGACTTCAACGGTCGCCCGGAATTTACCGACCCCGAGATTCTGCGGACCAACCTTGCAGCCGTTATCTTGCAGATGCTGCACCTGCGTCTGGGCGAAATTACCGCGTTTCCGTTTATCGAGCCGCCGGATGGCAAGGCGATCACCGACGGTTTCAACCTGCTGCAAGAGCTGTCAGCGGTTAACCGCGAGAACCAGCTGACACCGCTGGGCCGCCAACTGGCGCGCCTGCCGGTGGACCCGCGCATGGGCCGCATGTTGCTTGAAGCCGCCAAGCTGGGCAGTTTGCAGGAAGTGTTGATCGTCGCCAGTGCGATGTCGGTGCAAGACCCGCGTGAACGCCCGCCTGAACGTCAGCAGGCTGCGGATCAGGCCCACGCGCAGTGGAAAGACGTGGACTCGGACTTTGCCGCGCTGATCAATGTGTGGCGCGGCTTCGAAGAGCAGCGCCAGGCCTTGACCGCGAGCCCGCTGCGCAATTGGTGCCGCAAAAACTTCCTGAATTATCTGCGGCTGCGCGAGTGGCGTGACTCCCATCGCCAATTGAGTTTGATCTGCCGTGACATGCAGCTCAGCGTCAATAAAGAGCCGGCCGACTACCCAAAACTGCACAAGGCAGTGTTGTCGGGCCTGCTCAGCCAGATCGGGCAGAAGACGGAAGACGGCGATTACCTGGGCGCGCGTCAACGCCGCTTCTGGATTCACCCGTCGTCGGGCCTGGGCAAAAAACGCCCGCAATGGCTGATGACCGCCGAGCTGGTCGAAACCACCAAGCTCTATGCGCGGATGGTGGCCAAGATTGAACCTGACTGGATCGAGCCGCTGGCGGGGCACTTGATCAAAAAGAACTACTTCGAGCCGCATTGGGAAAAGAAACGCGGGCAAGTGGTGGCCTACGAGCAGATCACCCTGTACGGCTTGATTGTGGTCGGTCGGCGCGCGGTGCATTACGGCCCGATTGATCCGGTGCTGTCACGTGAGTTGTTTATCCGTGAAGGGCTGGTGCGCGGCGAGATTCAGTCGCGGGCCAAGTGCCTGAGCGCCAACGCCAAGCTGCTCGAACAGCTCGATGAGCTAGAAGCCAAGGCGCGGCGGCGTGACATTCTGGCCGACGAAGAAACCCTGTATGCGTTTTATGACGCACGTCTGCCCGCCGAGATCCACCAGACCGCAACCTTTGACAGCTGGTACCGGGTCAATAGCCAAAAAGACCCGCAGTTGCTGATCATGCGCGAAGAGCACGTGCTGGCGCGCGAAGCCACCGAAATCACCGCCAAGCACTACCCGAACACCCTGCACCTGGGGGATTTGACCCTCGAATTAAGCTACCACTTTGAACCGAATCACCTGCGTGACGGGGTGACGGTTAAAGTGCCGGCGCCCTTGTTGCCGGTCTTGCCGCCAGAGCGCCTGGAGTGGCTGGTGCCGGGCATGATCGAAGCCAAGTGCATTGCCCTGGTGCGCAGTTTGCCCAAGGCCTTGCGCAAAAACTTCGTCCCGGTGCCGGACTTCGTCAAAGCCGCGCTGCAACGCATGACGTTTGCTGAAGGTTCGCTGCCGCAGGCATTGGGCCGTGAACTGCTGCGCATGACCGGCGCGCGGGTGACTGACGAAGCGTGGGCCGAAGCCGCGCAGCAGGTTGAGAATCATCTGAAGATGAACCTCGAAATTGTCGACGGCGACGGTAAGTTCCTGGGTGAAGGTCGTGACCTTGCCGAACTGACGGCACGCTTTGCGCAAGCCAGTCAGGCGGCTTTGGCGGTGCCGCAAACAGCTAAAAGCCAGCAGCCTGTCGAAGCCAAAGTCTTTGCGCCGGTGGCCGAGAAAACCCAGCAAAAGATCGCCGGGCTGTCGATGACCGTCTACCCGGCGCTGGTGGAAGAGGGCAATACCGTCAAGGAAGGGCGCTTTTCAACGCCTGCCGAGGCGGAGTATCAGCACCGCCGGGCCTTGCAGCGTTTGCTGATGCAGCAGTTGGCTGAACCTGCCAAGTTCTTGCGCAGCAAGTTGCCGGGCCAGACCGAACTGGGCTTGTTGTACCGCGAGCTGGGCCGAGTCGAGAGCCTGGTTGAAGACATCCTGTTGGCCAGCCTCGACAGCTGCATCCTTGAGGGCGAAGCGACGTTGCCGCGAGATGGTGCGGGGCTGGCGTCGTTGGCCGAGCGCAAGCGCGGTGCCTTGACCGAGCACGCAGAGAAGCTGGCTAAACTGACGCTGGACATTCTCAAGCTGTGGCACGGGCTGCAAAAGCGCTTCAAGGGCAAGATTGATCTGGCCCAGGCGGTGGCCTTGAATGACATCAAGCAGCAACTGAGCCATTTGGTTTATCCGGGCTTTGTTCGAGAAACTCCGGCGCAGTGGCTCAAAGAACTGCCGCGCTACCTCAAGGCCATTGAAATGCGCCTGGAAAAACTGCCGGGTCAGGTGCAGAAAGACCGGGTCTGGAGTGCTGAGCTGGCAGGGTTGTGGGCCCAGTACCAGGCGCGTGCTGCCAAGCATGCTCAGGAAGGCAAGCGCGACCCGCAACTGGAGCTCTATCGCTGGTGGCTGGAGGAATATCGCGTGTCGCTGTTTGGCCAGCAACTGGGCACCAAAGTACCGATTTCGGATAAGCGGTTGAGCAAGCAATGGAGTCTGGTGGACGCTTAAGCCTGATCCTGCCGGAGGGCGTGTTTTCATGATTCGGCAAATCAGGCCAAATGTTGCCATTTATGGCAAACTTCGCGGCTATAACTACCTGACACGATTATTTTCGGCTTGAACAGAATAAGAGGAACGACCGTGTATAACGTCGTCATCAGCGGCACCGGCCTGTACACCCCGGCCAACAGCATTTCCAACGAAGAGTTGGTGCAGTCCTTCAACGCGTATGTGCAACAGTTCAACGCCGACAACGCTGGCGCTATCGAGGCCGGTGACATCGAGCCTCTTGCCGAGTCCAGTGCTGCCTTTATCGAAAAAGCCTCAGGTATCAAAAGCCGCTTTGTGATGGACAAGGACGGCATCCTTGACCCGCAACGCATGCGCCCGCGTTTGCCTGAGCGTTCCAACGACGAGATGTCAGTGCTCTGCGAAATGGCCGTCGGCGCCGCCAGGCAAGCGCTGGAGCGGGCCGGCAAGACTGCCGCAGATATCGACGGCGTGATCGTGGCCTGCTCAAACCTGCAGCGCCCGTACCCGGCCATCGCCATTGAAGTGCAACAGGCGTTGGGCATCCAGGGTTTTGGTTTTGACATGAACGTGGCGTGCTCGTCAGCGACCTTCGGTCTGCAGACGGCCAGCAACAGCGTGCAACTGGGTCAGGCCCGCGCGGTGCTGCTGGTGAGCCCGGAAGTGTGCACCGGTCACTTGAACTTCCGTGACCGCGACAGCCACTTTATTTTTGGCGATGCGGCCACCGCCATTGTGGTTGAGCGCGCTGACCTGGCGACTTCCGAACATCAGTTCGACATCGTCAGCACCAAACTGCTGACCACCTTCTCGAACAATATCCGCAACAACTTCGGCTTCCTCAACCGTGCTTCGGACGAAAACCCCGACAGCCCGGACAAGTTGTTCGTGCAGGAAGGCCGCAAGGTATTCCGTGATGTCTGCCCGATGGTGGCTGAACTGATCGGCCAGCACCTGGAAGAAAACAAAGTCGAAGTGGCTGACGTCAAGCGCTTCTGGCTGCACCAGGCCAACCTGAGCATGAATCACCTGATCGTCAAGCGCCTGCTGGGCCGCGAAGCGTCGGTTGAAGAAGCGCCGGTGATTCTCGATACCTACGCCAATACCAGTTCTGCCGGTTCCGTGATTGCCTTCCACACTTACCAGGATGATCTGGCCAGTGGTTCGCTGGCGGTACTCAGCTCGTTCGGTGCCGGCTACTCGATAGGCAGCGTGATCCTGCGCAAACGATAACCAAGGCCCAAAGCCACATCCTGTGGGAGCGGGCTTGCTCGCGATTCAGGCAGCTCGGTTTGTCTTGAGCACCGCGTTGTTTGCATCGCGAGCAAGCCCGCACCCCCTAGGGTG
>NZ_JASCPQ010000146.1:0-8825 GCF_029959305.1 Pseudomonas sp. PS01297 | reverse complement strand
CCTTGGTCTGCTCTGTATGGGGTTCTGCGGGCATTGCGGTTCCTGAATCGGGGTGGCGCCGCCATCCGGCGGCGCAACCATCGATTGTCAGCTTCAAGCGTTGGCGCGATCCAGCAGGTATTGCGTCAGCAAAGGCACAGGGCGGCCGCTGGCGCCTTTGTCCTTGCCGCCGCTGACCCATGCGGTGCCAGCGATGTCCAGGTGAGCCCAGTGGTAGGCCTTGGCAAAGCGCGACAGGAAGCAGCCCGCGGTGATAGCGCCGCCTTTAGGGCCGCCAATATTGGCCATGTCGGCAAACGGGCTGTCCAGTTGCTCTTGGTATTCGTCGAACAGCGGCAACTGCCAGGCGCGGTCGTCGGCTTGTTTGCCGGCTTCCAGCAATTGGCCGATCAGTTCGTCGTTGTTGCCCATCAGGCCGGAGGTGTGAGCACCCAAGGCCACCATGCACGCGCCGGTCAGGGTGGCGATATCGATCACCGCTTGCGGCTTGAAGCGCTCGGCGTAGGTCAGGGCGTCGCACAGCACCAGGCGGCCTTCGGCGTCGGTGTTGAGGATTTCAACGGTCTGGCCGCTCATGGTCGTCACGATGTCGCCCGGACGCGCCGCGCCGCCGCTTGGCATGTTCTCGGCGCAGGCCAGGATGCACACCAGGTTGATCGGCAGCTTCAGCTCAAGCACAGCACGCAGGGTGCCGAACACGCTGGCAGCGCCGCCCATGTCGTACTTCATTTCGTCCATGCCCGCACCCGGCTTGAGGCTGATGCCGCCGGTGTCGAACGTGATGCCTTTGCCGACCAGCACAAAAGGCTTCTCGGATTTTTTGCCGCCTGCGTAGTTCATCACGATCAGGCGTGGGGGCTGGTCGCTGCCCTGGCCGACCGCGTAGAACGCGCCCATGCCCAGGTCCTTGATTTTCTTCTCGTCAAGGATCTCGACTTTCAGGCCTTTGAATTCCTTGCCCAGGTCCTTGGCTTGTTCGGCCAGGAAAATCGGGTGGCAAATGTTCGGTGGCAGGTTGCCCAGATCGCGGGTAAACGACATGCCGCTGGCAATGGCTTGTGCGTGGGTGACTGCGCGCTGCACTTCAGCCTGTGCGGCCTTGATGGTCAGCAGGGTGATTTTTTTCAGGGCGCGAGGTTCGGCTTTCTGGCTTTTGAAACGGTCGAAAGTGTATTCACCGTCGAGCAGGGTTTCAGCCAGCAGGCGGGTTTTGCTGTAGCTGTCACGGCCCTTGACCACCAGTTCGTCGAGTGCGAACACCGCGTCGCTGCCGCCCAGGCCTTTAAGGACGCTCAGCGCGCCGCTGATGATTTTGCGAAAAGGGCGGTCGCCCAGTGCTTCGTCTTTGCCTGTGCCCAGCAGCAATACGCGCTCGGCCTTGAGGTTTGGCAGGCTGTGAAGCAACAGGCTCTGGCCGGTTTTGCCGGCGATGTCGCCACGCTTTACCACGGCGCTGATGGCGCCACCGGTGAGTTCGTCGATGGCTTTAGCGGTAGGGCCGAGCTTGCGGCCTTCGCTGATGGCGACCACGAGAGTGGCCGTTTTCAACGTTTCTGGGCTGACGCTTTTTACAACCAGTTCCATGTCCGGGTCCCTGAATCAAATGGTCAACGTGCGCACAAACGGTGCGGTTCGCGTGCTTGAAAGATACAGCGCCCCACCTGTGCTTCGGGCGGGCGTCAAGGCAGGCAGTTTGAACCTCGTCGGCCGCGCCTGACAACCCTCGAATGCAGGCAAATCAGCGCTTTAAAGCCTTGGCTGAGCATGCGCAGTGACAGGCGCGGCCATTCACAGGATAATGCGCCATCTTTTTAAACGACTAGGCTCATCTACATGAGCTAGTGTCGATTCGCTATGCCGCTTGTTTGGCCGCCTTAGCCTGACGACCCCTGGAGTGTCTGGTTTGATCGTCTTCCGTTATCTGTCCCGCGAAGTCCTGCTTACATTGAGCGCTGTCAGCGCTGTGCTGCTGGTCATCATCATGAGCGGTCGCTTCATTAAATACCTGGCCCAGGCTGCCTCGGGCGCCATGGACCCCAGTTCGCTGTTCTTGATCATGGGCGTTCGTCTGCCCGGCTTCTTGCAGCTGATCTTGCCGCTGGGCCTGTTTCTGGGCTTTCTTCTGGCTTACGGGCGCATGTACCTCGAAAGCGAGATGACGGTCCTGTCAGCCACCGGCATGAGCCAGCAGCGTCTGTTGGCCATCAGCATGGTACCGGCCACTATCGTGGCGCTGATCGTTGCCTGGTTAAGCTTGAGCCTGGCGCCTCAGGGCGCTACGCAGTTTCAGCTGCTGCTCAACAAGCAAGATGCCCTGACCGAGTTCGATACCCTGGAACCGGGCCGCTTTCAGACCCTGAACGATGGCTCCCGGGTGACCTACACCGAACAATTGACCAATGACCGGACGAATCTGGGGGGCGTGTTTATCACCCAGAAGAACCTCGGTCAGGACGCCAAGGATCGCAGCATTTCCATTTTGGTCGCGCAAAAGGGCCGCCAGGAAGTGCGTCCAGACGGCAGCCGCTGGTTAATTCTGGATAACGGCTATCGTTATGACGGCAACCCTGGCTTGGCGGATTACCGCGCCATCAAATACGACACCTACGGCGTACTGCTTCCCAAGCCGGATGTCAGCAATGAAGTCACCGACCGCGATGCGATGCCTACCAGCAGCCTTATCGGCAACCCTGACGTAAAGGCGATTGCTGAGCTGCAGTGGCGTATTTCCATGCCGCTGCTGGTCTTTATCGTGACCCTGATTGCCGTTCCGCTGTCGCGAGTCAACCCGCGCCAGGGCCGCTTCCTCAAGCTGTTGCCAGCCATCCTTCTCTATATGGGCTATGTGACCGCCTTGATTCTGGTCCGTGGCGCCCTCGAAAAAGGCAACATTTCACCCACGCTGGGCTTGTGGTGGGTGCACGGTCTGTTCTTGATCATTGGTCTGTTGTTGTTCTATTGGGAGCCTTTGCGCTTGAAGTTGGCGAGTCGTCGTAGCGCGAAGGAGCTGGCTCATGGTTAAGCTCGATCGCTACATTGGTAAAAGTGTGTTGCTGGCGATCCTCGCTGTGTCGGGGATCATCGTTGGTCTTGCGTCGCTGTTCGCGTTCATTGATGAGGTCAAGAGCCTCTCCAGCTCTTACACCATGGCGGATGTGTTCAGTTTTGTGATGCTGACCGCGCCGCGTCGTCTGTACGATATGTTGCCGGTGGCGGCCCTGATCGGCTGCCTGATTGGTTTGGGCAGCCTGGCGAGCAACAGTGAACTGACCATCATGCGGGCGGCGGGTGTGTCCACCGGCCGTATTGTTTGGGCGGTCATGAAGCCGATGCTGGTGTTGATGCTGGCCGGCATTTTGATTGGCGAGTACCTGGCGCCTGCGACCGAATCGGTGGCTCAGGCCAACCGGGCACTGGCCCAGGGCAGCGGTGATGCGCAAAGCTCCAAGCATGGTATGTGGCACCGCGAGGGGGATGAGTTCATCCACATCAACGCGGTTCAGCCCGATGGCATGCTGCTGGGGGTGACGCGTTATCGTTTCGATAAAGAACACCACCTGCTGTCTGCCAGTTTTGCTAAAAAGGCCAACTTCACGCAGGACCACTGGGAACTGAGCGATGTGGCGACTACGGTCTTCCACGAGCGCAATACTGAAGTCGTTAACACGCCTGAAGAGCGCTGGGACGTTTCGCTGAGCCCCGAGCTGCTCAATACCGTGGTCATGGCCCCGGATGCGTTGTCGATTTCCGGGCTGTGGGGCTACATCCACTACTTGAAAGACCAGGGTCTGAACAACGGCCGTTACTGGCTGGCATTTTGGGTCAAGGTGTTGCAGCCATTTGTCACGGCTGCGCTGGTGTTGATGGCCATTTCTTTCATCTTCGGCCCGCTGCGTTCTGTTACTTTGGGGCAGCGCGTGTTCACCGGTGTATTGATCGGCTTTGCGTTCAAGATTGCGCAAGACCTGCTGGGGCCAGCCAGCCTGGTGTTTGGCTTCTCGCCGCTGTTCGCGGTGCTGTTGCCAGCCGGTATCTGTGCGCTGGCCGGTTTCTGGTTGTTGCGCAGGGCCGGTTGATCAATACCTCTTGGGTTGATCAAAAAGCCTCTATCACTTGATAGGGGCTTTTTTGTGAACGTGACGCTTGGCTCAGGGATCAGGTACAATTCCCGGCTATTTTTCGGCGGGCAGTCTGCCTGCGACTTTTTTTGAGTGTTGACCCGTGAGTGATTTGAGTCATATCCGCAATTTCTCCATCATCGCCCACATTGACCATGGCAAGTCGACGCTGGCCGATCGTTTCATTCAGATGTGCGGTGGTCTGACTGCCCGCGAAATGGAAGCCCAGGTACTGGACTCCATGGACCTGGAGCGTGAGCGTGGGATTACCATCAAGGCCCACAGCGTTACCCTGTACTACACGGCCAAAGACGGCATTACCTATCAGCTGAACTTCATTGACACCCCGGGCCACGTTGACTTCACCTACGAAGTCAGCCGGTCTCTGGCGGCCTGTGAAGGTGCGCTGCTGGTTGTCGACGCGGGTCAGGGCGTAGAAGCCCAGTCCGTTGCCAACTGCTATACCGCTATCGAGCAGGGTCTTGAGGTGATGCCGGTCTTGAACAAGATCGACCTGCCGCAGGCCGATCCTGACCGTGTGAAAGAAGAAATCGAAAAAATCATCGGCATCGATGCCACTGACGCCGTGACCTGCAGTGCCAAAACCGGCCTGGGCGTGGATGAAGTGCTTGAGCGCCTGGTGCACACCATTCCTGCGCCTACCGGCAATATCGAAGATCCGCTGCAAGCGTTGATCATCGACTCCTGGTTCGACAACTACCTGGGCGTTGTGTCCTTGGTACGCGTGCGCCACGGCCGCGTGAAGAAGGGCGACAAAATCCTGGTTAAATCCACCGGCAAGGTCCACCTGGTGGACAGCGTTGGTGTATTCAACCCGAAACACACTGCCACTGCCGACCTCAAGGCCGGTGAAGTGGGCTTCATCATCGCCGGTATCAAGGACATTCACGGTGCGCCGGTAGGTGACACCCTGACCCTGAGCACAACCCCTGATGTTGAAGTGCTGCCAGGTTTCAAGCGCATTCAGCCGCAGGTATACGCGGGCCTGTTCCCGGTCAGCTCCGATGACTTCGAAGACTTCCGTGATGCGCTGCAAAAGCTGACGCTCAACGACTCGTCGCTGCAATACACGCCAGAAAGCTCTGACGCACTGGGCTTCGGCTTCCGTTGCGGCTTCCTGGGCATGCTGCACATGGAAATCATCCAGGAGCGCCTGGAGCGCGAATACGACCTGGACCTGATTACCACGGCGCCGACGGTAATTTTCGAGCTGCTGCTCAAGAACGGTGAAACGATTTACGTCGATAACCCGTCCAAGCTGCCAGACTTGTCTGCCATCGAGGACATGCGCGAGCCGATCGTGCGTGCCAACATTCTTGTGCCTCAAGAGCACTTGGGCAACGTCATAACCCTGTGTATCGAAAAACGTGGCGTTCAACACGACATGTTGTTCCTGGGTACTCAGGTACAAGTGACCTACGATTTGCCGATGAACGAAGTGGTTCTGGACTTCTTCGACCGTCTCAAATCCACCAGTCGCGGCTATGCTTCGCTCGATTACCATTTCGACCGCTACCAGTCGGCTAATCTGGTGAAGCTGGATGTATTGATCAACGGCGAAAAAGTCGATGCCCTGGCATTGATCGTTCACCGTGACAACGCCCACTACAAAGGGCGTGCGCTAACCGAAAAAATGAAAGAACTGATTCCGCGTCAGATGTTCGATGTTGCAATCCAGGCCGCCATTGGTGGGCAGATTGTGGCGCGAACCACTGTCAAGGCTCTCAGAAAGAACGTACTGGCCAAATGCTACGGTGGTGACGTTAGCCGTAAGCGCAAGCTGTTGGAAAAGCAAAAGGCCGGTAAAAAACGCATGAAGCAAGTGGGTAACGTGGAAATTCCACAAGAAGCCTTCCTTGCGGTGCTCAGGTTGGATAGCTAGGTCCTATGTCACTAAATTTCCCGCTGTTGCTGGTTATTGCTGTCGCCGTCTGCGGTTTGCTGGCGCTGCTCGATCTGGTCTTCCTGGCACCTCGCCGGCGCAAGGCCATTGCCAACTATCAGGCCACTGTTCAGCCGGCTGATATGCAGGTCATCGAGAAGCTCAACAAGGAACCGTTGCTGGTCGAGTACGGCAAGTCGTTCTTCCCGGTGTTGTTCATCGTTCTGGTGCTGCGTTCGTTTCTGGTTGAGCCGTTCCAGATTCCGTCGGGCTCGATGAAGCCGACACTGGATGTGGGCGACTTCATTTTGGTGAACAAATTTTCTTACGGGATCCGCTTGCCGGTGATCGACAAGAAAATCATCGAAGTGGGTGATCCGCAGCGCGGGGATGTGATGGTGTTTCGCTACCCAAGCGATCCGTCGGTCAACTACATCAAGCGTGTAGTGGGCCTGCCGGGCGACACCGTTCGCTACACCAGCGACAAGCATTTGTACGTCAATGGCCAACTGGTTGCTGAGCAACTGGTAGGTGTCGAGCCGGGCACATTGGGCAGTGCCGAGTTGTACAAAGAGAAGCTGGGCGAAGTCGAGCACATGATCCGCAAGGAAATGAGCCGCTATCGCGCGCCACCTGATAACGAGTGGACGGTTCCGGCCGGGCACTACTTCATGATGGGCGACAACCGCGACAATTCGAACGACAGCCGTTACTGGGATGATCCGAACATTCCCAAAGATGAGCTGGGCATGGTTCCCGACCAGAACATTGTCGGCAAGGCCTTCGCTGTTTGGATGAGTTGGCCGGAACCCAAGATGAGCCATCTGCCGAACTTCTCGCGGGTGGGGCTGATCAAGTAGCCAAGACGGCGCTGTTAATAACAGCGCCGAATGCTTTTCAGGCGTCCTGATAAATCGGGCGCCTGACGGTTCTTACGACCGCCTGCCGTCTCAGGCAGGGCGGTCAACAGTATTCAGGATGTGGATTTGAACAAAGCGTTAAGTGTGACGGCGGCGAACAGCCTGTTCCCTGTCCATTTGCTATGCGATAAACGAGCATCACTGATCCCTAATATCGGTCCGGTGGTGACATTCGGCCACGAACTCAGCGTGGGTAAATCGTGAGTTTTTCTTTAAGTCGTTTAGAGCGTCAGCTCGGCTACACCTTCAAGGACCAGGAACTGATGATCCTGGCCCTGACACACCGCAGTTTCGCGGGGCGCAATAACGAGCGCCTTGAGTTCCTGGGCGATGCAATCCTCAACTTTGTCGCCGGTGAAGCGTTGTTTGATCGCTTCCCGTTGGCCCGTGAAGGGCAGCTGTCGCGCCTGCGCGCGCGTTTGGTCAAAGGCGAAACCCTGGCCGTACTGGCGCGCGGCTTTGAGTTGGGCGAGTACCTGCGCCTGGGTTCGGGCGAACTGAAAAGCGGCGGTTTTCGTCGCGAGTCGATTTTGGCAGATGCCCTTGAAGCGCTGATTGGCGCCATCTACCTCGACGCGGGCATGGAAACCGCCCGTGATCGCGTATTGGCCTGGCTGGCTGGCGAGTTCGAGACGCTGACCCTGGTCGACACCAATAAAGATCCAAAAACACGCCTGCAAGAGTACTTGCAGTCGCGCGCCTGTGAACTGCCACGCTATGAAGTGGTGGATATTCAAGGCGAACCGCATTGCCGCACTTTCTTTGTTGAGTGCGAGATTGCCCTATTGAATGAAAAAAGCCGAGGTCAGGGTGTGAGCCGTCGTATTGCCGAACAGGTAGCGGCCGCAGCAGCACTGATTGCCCTTGGCGTGGAGAATGGCCATGACTGATTCAACTGCAACTCGCTGTGGCTATGTCGCCATCGTTGGTCGACCAAACGTGGGTAAATCCACACTGCTGAACCACATCCTCGGTCAAAAGCTGGCGATCACCTCGCGCAAGCCGCAGACCACCCGCCACAACATGCTGGGCATCAAGACCGAAGGCGATATTCAGGCCATCTACGTTGATACGCCGGGCATGCACAAGGGGGGTGAAAAGGCCCTGAACCGCTACATGAACAAAACTGCGTCGGCTGCGTTGAAAGACGTCGACGTGGTGATCTTCGTGGTGGATCGCACCAAGTGGACTGAAGAAGACCAAATGGTTCTTGAGCGCGTCCAGTACGTGACCGGCCCGGTGATTGTGGCGTTGAACAAGACTGACCGCATCGAAGACAAAACTGAATTGATGCCGCACCTGACCTGGCTTCAGGAGCAATTGCCGAACGCCCAGATCGTGCCGATCTCGGCTCAAAACGGCCACAACCTCGATGCCCTTGAGCGTGTGATTGCTGATCATCTGCCGGAAAACGACCACTTCTTCCCGGAAGACCAGATCACTGACCGCAGCAGCCGTTTCCTCGCCGCTGAACTGGTTCGTGAAAAAATCATGCGCCAGTTGGGTGCAGAGCTGCCGTACCAGATCACCGTTGAAATCGAAGAATTCAAGCAGCAGGGCAAGACCTTGCACATTCATGCCTTGATTCTGGTTGAACGTGACGGGCAGAAAAAAATCATCATTGGCGACAAGGGCGAGCGCATCAAGCGCATCGGTACTGAAGCGCGTAAAGACATGGAGCTGCTGTTCGACTCCAAAGTCATGCTCAACTTGTGGGTCAAGGTCAAAGGCGGCTGGTCCGACGACGAACGCGCCCTGCGTTCGCTGGGCTATGGCGACCAGTAACAGGTTGTAATACCTCGCTGCCTTGCAAGATCCTGTGGGAGCGGGCTTGCTCGCGATAGCATCAACCGGTCTGCCTGCCTTGCCGAGTTGATGCTATCG
>NZ_JASCPQ010000145.1:0-8838 GCF_029959305.1 Pseudomonas sp. PS01297 | reverse complement strand
GGCTTGCTCGCGATAGCATCACTGCGATGTGCCTGATACACGGCGTAGTTTGCATCGCGAGCAAGCCCGCTCCCACAAGTCGAGTTAAGCCACGCCCCATCTTGTTACCTAACGCCCCAAAAAGACGCAAAACGCCCTTCAAGTAACATCCCCTTACTCTCCCTCCTGCATGTTTACGCAAACCTTGTGCGTGCCTCAACGCCCTTGTTTTCGGGCCTTTCAACCCATGTTGCGATGTTT
Organism: Pseudomonas sp. PS01297; assembly: GCF_029959305.1. Lineage (NCBI taxonomy): Bacteria > Pseudomonadati > Pseudomonadota > Gammaproteobacteria > Pseudomonadales > Pseudomonadaceae > Pseudomonas > Pseudomonas sp. PS01297. Next base: position 8,598 of record NZ_JASCPQ010000145.1, on the reverse strand, counting down.
TAATTGACAGCAAACTCACGTTGGCCGCTTACTTGCATATGCTTGTATGTACAAGTACATAAGTGTTCACCTGCCCAGCACTGAGGAGTTACCCGTGACTTCAACTACCCCTAAATCGCCTGTCGCGTCCAACCGTCACCGCGAAGGTGAGATCCGCGCCGCCCGTGGCACTCAGCTCACGGCTAAAAGCTGGATGACTGAAGCACCACTGCGGATGCTGATGAACAACCTTGATCCACAGGTGGCAGAAAACCCGACCGAGCTGGTGGTGTATGGCGGTATTGGTCGTGCGGCGCGTAACTGGGAGTGCTACGACAAAATCGTCGAAAGCCTGACCAACCTCAATGACGACGAAACCCTGCTGGTGCAATCGGGCAAGCCAGTCGGCGTGTTCAAAACCCACAGCAACGCACCACGGGTACTGATCGCCAACTCCAACCTGGTGCCGCATTGGGCCACGTGGGAACACTTCAACGAACTCGACGCCAAAGGCCTGGCCATGTACGGCCAGATGACCGCCGGCAGCTGGATCTACATCGGCAGCCAAGGCATCGTCCAAGGCACTTACGAAACCTTCGTTGAGGCCGGTCGTCAGCATTACAACGGCAGCCTGGTCGGCAAATGGGTGCTCACCGCAGGTTTAGGCGGCATGGGCGGCGCACAACCGCTGGCCGCGACCCTGGCGGGTGCATGCTCACTGAACATCGAATGCCAGCAGAGCCGCATCGACTTCCGCCTGGCCACGCGCTACGTCGACGAGCAAGCCACTGACCTGGATGATGCCCTGGCCCGCATCGCCAAATACACCGCCGAAGGCAAGGCGATTTCCATCGCACTGTGCGGTAACGCCGCTGAACTGCTCCCAGAAATGGTGCGCCGTGGCATTCGCCCGGACATGGTCACCGACCAGACCAGCGCCCACGACCCGCTCAATGGCTACCTGCCAAAAGGCTGGACCTGGGAGCAGTACCGCGACCGCGCCGTGACCGATCCGGCGGGCGTGGTCAAAGCCGCCAAAGCCTCGATGGGCGAGCACGTAGAAGCCATGCTGGCGTTCCAGAAAGCCGGTATTCCGACCTTCGACTACGGCAACAACATCCGCCAGATGGCCAAAGAAGTGGGTGTTGAAAATGCGTTCGACTTCCCGGGTTTTGTTCCGGCGTACATCCGCCCACTGTTCTGCCGTGGCATTGGCCCGTTCCGTTGGGCTGCGCTGTCGGGCGATGCAGAAGATATCTACAAAACCGACGCCAAGGTCAAAGAACTGATCCCTGACGACGACCACCTGCACAACTGGCTGGACATGGCCCGCGAGCGCATCAGCTTCCAGGGTTTGCCTGCACGCATTTGCTGGGTTGGCCTGGGCCAGCGCGCTAAGTTGGGCCTGGCGTTCAACGAAATGGTGCGCAGCGGTGAGCTCAAAGCACCGATCGTGATCGGCCGTGACCACCTGGACTCGGGTTCGGTGTCCAGCCCGAACCGTGAAACCGAATCGATGCAAGACGGTTCGGACGCCGTCTCTGACTGGCCGCTGCTCAACGCCTTGCTCAATACCGCCAGCGGCGCGACCTGGGTATCGCTGCACCACGGTGGCGGCGTTGGCATGGGCTTCTCGCAGCACTCGGGCATGGTCATTGTGTGTGACGGCACCGACGAAGCGGCCGAGCGCATCGCCCGTGTGCTGCACAACGACCCGGCGACCGGTGTGATGCGCCATGCGGATGCGGGTTACCAGATCGCCATCGACTGCGCCAACGAACAGGGCCTGAATCTGCCGATGGTCAACGGCTAACTCAAACGCACAACCTGCAGGAGCTTTATTGTGAATCGTTTAAACCTGATCCCGGGCCAGTTGAGCCTTGCCCAACTGCGTAACATTTATCAGCAACCGGTGAGTCTCAGCCTGGACGACAGTGCTTCTAAGCAGATTGATGCCAGTGTGGCGTGCGTTGAACAGATCCTGATAGAAAACCGCACCACCTACGGCATCAATACCGGCTTTGGTTTGTTGGCGTCGACCAAGATTGCCAGCGAAGACCTTGAAAACCTTCAGCGATCGTTGGTGTTGTCTCACGCGGCGGGTGTCGGCGAGCCGCTAAGCGACGATATGGTGCGCTTGATCATGGTACTTAAGGTCAACAGCTTGAGCCGCGGCTTTTCTGGTATTCGCCGGATTGTCATCGACGCGTTAATTGCGCTGATTAATGCCCAAGTCTACCCACACATCCCACTCAAAGGCTCGGTGGGTGCTTCGGGGGACTTGGCACCGTTGGCACACATGTCGCTGGTGTTGCTGGGCGAAGGTAAAGCACGCCACAACGGTGAGTGGCTGGATGCCGTTGCGGCCCTGAAACAAGCAGGTTTAGAGCCGCTGACGTTGGCCGCTAAAGAGGGGCTGGCCTTGCTCAACGGTACTCAAGTATCGACGGCATATGCATTGCGTGGCCTGTTTGAAGGCGAGGATTTGTTCGCTGCCGCAATGGCATGCGGTGGCTTAACCGTTGAAGCGGTGTTGGGCTCGCGCTCGCCCTTTGACCCGCGCATCCATGCCGCGCGCGGCCAGCGTGGGCAAATCGATGCTGCCGCGCTGTACCGCGACCTGCTGGGTACGAGCAGCGAGGTGTCGGAGTCGCACAAAAACTGCGACAAAGTACAAGATCCGTATTCCTTACGCTGTCAGCCACAAGTGATGGGCGCCTGCCTGACTCAGTTTCGTCAGGCGGCTGAAGTGTTGGGCATAGAAGCCAACGCTGTGTCGGATAACCCGTTGGTGTTCGCCGAGCAAGGTGATGTGATTTCTGGCGGCAATTTCCACGCTGAGCCCGTCGCCATGGCCGCTGACAACATAGCCTTGGCGATTGCAGAAATCGGCTCGCTGAGCGAACGACGTATCTCTTTAATGATGGACAAGCATATGTCGCAGTTGCCGCCGTTTCTGGTGGCCAATGGCGGCGTCAATTCGGGCTTCATGATTGCCCAAGTGACCGCTGCCGCATTGGCCAGCGAGAACAAGGCGCTGGCGCACCCGCACAGCGTTGACAGTATTCCGACCTCGGCCAACCAGGAGGATCATGTATCCATGGCTCCTGCGGCAGGTAAACGGTTGTGGGAAATGGCCGCGAATACGCGCGGCGTGCTGGCAATTGAATGGTTGGCTGCTTGCCAAGGGCTGGACTTGCGCGACGGTTTGAAAACGTCGGCCAAACTTGAGATTGCCCGCATGACCCTGCGCAGCAAAGTCGCGACCTATGAAAAGGATCGCTTTTTTGCCCCGGACATTGATGCAGCTATTCAACTGCTGACCTCGCGTTGTTTAAATGCGCTGCTGCCTGCCCAGGCTCTACCAAGCCTGTAACCAACGAGAGCGCAGAGCGCGCCTTTTTGGCGTGATCTGCGTACCTGTTTTCGCCGACAAAAATAATTAAGGACGCGAAATGCAAAACCAAACTCAAGGTTTGAAACGCGGGCTGTCAGCTCGCCATATCCGATTTATGGCGCTGGGCTCAGCGATCGGAACGGGTCTGTTTTATGGTTCAGCCGCTGCTATCCAGATGGCTGGCCCCGCTGTTTTATTGGCCTACCTGATCGGGGGGGCAGCTGTTTTTATGGTGATGCGTGCGTTGGGCGAAATGGCTGTGCGCGACCCAGTGTCTGGCTCGTTCGGTCATTACGCCAGCACCTATTTGGGGCCTATGTCCGGTTTTATTCTCGGTTGGACCTATGCCTTTGAAATGATCATCGTGTGTTTAGCCGATATCACCGCATTTGGTATTTACATGGGGTTCTGGTTCCCCGATGTGGCTCGCTGGATCTGGGTTTTGGGAATCGTCCTGCTCATCGGTGGGTTGAACCTGTGCAACGTTAAAGTCTTCGGCGAAATGGAGTTCTGGCTGTCGTTACTTAAAGTGGCGGCCATTGTGGCAATGATTTTGGCCGGTTTTGGCATCATGTTGTTCGGCATAGGCACGTCCGGTACTGACGCTGCTGCCACAGGCATTAGTAATCTGTGGGCTTATGGCGGCTTTCTGCCCAACGGTGTTGGCGGTTTGATCGCTTCGTTTGCGGTCGTAATGTTTGCGTTCGGGGGGATTGAAATTATCGGCATCACCGCCGGTGAAGCCAAAGGTCCGCAGCGCGTTATCCCCAAAGCGATCAATGCTGTGCCGTTACGTATCCTGTTGTTTTACGTGTTGACCCTGTTCGTATTGATGGCCATTTACCCGTGGACTCAGATCGGTAGCCAGGGCAGCCCATTTGTGCAAATTTTTGACAGCCTCGGCATCAGTTCAGCCGCCACCCTTCTAAATATTGTTGTTATCTCGGCCGCCGTGTCTGCGATCAACAGCGATATCTTCGGGGCGGGCCGCATGATGTTTGGTTTGGCCCAGCAAGGTCAGGCGCCAAAAGGCTTTGCCAAAATATCCCGTCATGGTGTGCCGTGGATGACTGTTCTGGTGATGGGCGTCACGTTGTTGGGAGGGGTACTGCTCAACTATCTGATCCCTAAAGACATCTTCCTGGTTATCGCCTCTATTGCGACCTTCGCGACGGTATGGGTGTGGTTGATGATTCTGGTCACTCAAGTCGCCATGCGTCGCTCAATGACTCGCGAGCAGGTAGCGGAGCTCAAGTTCCCGGTGCCTTTTTGGCCGTATGCGCCCATTGCTGCCATTGTGTTTATGGTGTTCATCTTTGGCGTGCTGGGCTATTTCCCTGAAACCCAAGCAGCGCTGATAGTAGGAGCGGTCTGGATTGTGTTGCTGATAGTGGCCTATTTGTTGTGGGTGAAGCCTGCTGCGGGTCAGGCGCTTGAAGTGGCTCCCAAGGTTTCCTAGGCGCGTCATTATTCCCCGGCCGATGATTATGTGGACCGTTTTGTTCAACGCCGTGCCGTGGCCGTTTAGCGTTAGAAAGGTGAGCGATGAGTAACGTACAGAATGAAGCAACAGTGATCGACGCCGTGATCATCGACAACGCCCGCCTGCGCTGGCAAGACGTGGTCGCGGTTGCCCGGCATGGCGCGCGGCTGGAGCTGTCGGCGCAGGCCTGGGCGCGCATCGACAACGCGCAGGCCATCGTGCAGCGCATTGTCCAGAGCGGCGAACGTGCTTACGGCATCAACACCGGCCTGGGCGGTTTGAGCAACGTTTCGTTGCAGCACGAGCAACTCAGCGCCCTGTCACGCAACACCTTGCTCAGCCATGCCTGCGGCGTCGGCCCGGCGCTGAGCAATGAACAGACCCGCGCGATCATCTGTGCGGCGGTCATTCAATACAGCCAGGGCAAATCCGGCCTGCACCGCCAGGTGGTCGAAGCGCTGCTGGCGCTGCTCAACCACCAGATCACCCCGCAAGTGCCGTCCCAGGGTTCGGTGGGCTATTTGACCCACATGGCACACATCGGCGTCGGCCTGCTGGGCGTGGGCGATGTCAGCTACCGTGGGCAGATCGTCCCCGCGCAGCAAGCCTTGGCCGCCGAAGGCTTGAACCCGGTGCAACTGGGCGCCAAAGACGGTCTGTGCCTGGTCAATGGCACGCCGTGCATGACCGGCCTGAGCTGCCTGGCGCTGGCCGATGCGGCGCAGGTGTTGCAGTGGGCGGATGTGACCGGCGCCATGAGTTTTGAAGCGCTGCGCGGCCAGATCGACGCCTTCGACCCTGAGATCCTCGCGCTCAAGCCCCACGCGGGCATGCAGCAGGTTGGCCGCCACTTGCGCCGCTTGCTGGCCGACAGCGAAGTCATCGCGAGCAGCAAAGGCGTGCGCACCCAGGACGCCCTGAGCTTGCGCTCCATCCCGCAGGTGCATGGCGCTGCGCGGGACCAGTTCAATCACTCGGTGGTGCAGATCGAAACCGAGCTCAACTCGGTCAATGACAACCCGATGGTGCTGGGCACGCCCGACGCCTACCGGGTGGTCAGCCAGGCCAACCCACACGGGCAGTCCGTTGCACTGGCCGCAGACGGGCTGGCCATCGCCATGGCCGAAATCGGTTCGATTGCCGAGCGCCGGCTCGACCGTCTGATCAACCCGCATGTCAGCGACCTGCCGGCATTTTTGGTCAGCCAGCCGGGCGTCAACTCGGGAATGATGATTACCCAGTACGTCGCCGCTTCGCTGTGTGCGCAAAACCGCCAGCTGGCGCAACCTGCCGTGCTCGACAACTACGTGACCTCGGCCCTGCAGGAAGACCACTTGAGCCTGGGCACCAATGCCGCGCTCAAGCTGTTGCAAGTGCTGGAGAACGCCACGCAGGTGCTGGCCATCGAGTACTTGCTGGCTGCGCAGGCGTTTGAGTTCCATCAGCCCAAGCACTTCGGTGCCGGTACCCAGGTGGCCTGGCGCTTACTGCGTGAACACGTTGCGCCTTACGATCAAGACCGCTGGCTGGCCCCTGACATTGCCAAGAGCGCGGCGATCCTCAAAGACCCGCGTGCGTTGCAGTCACTGGCCGCTTACCAGGCGTGAGTCATCAAGGGAGTGATGCAATGAAAACGCTTTGGCAACACTGCAATGCCGCGACCATGGCCAATGGCACGTATTCGATCATCGAAGACGCCGCCATCGTGACCCGCGAGGGCTTCATTGAGTGGATCGGCCCGCGTCAGCAGGTCCCTACCGGTGAATACGGCCACACCATCGGCCTGGACGGCGCATGGGTCACGCCGGGGCTGATCGACTGCCACACCCACACGGTGTTTGGCGGCAATCGCAGTGGTGAGTTTGAGCAGCGCCTGCAAGGCGTGAGCTATGCCGAAATCGCCGCTGCCGGGGGCGGCATCGCCAGCACCGTGCGCGCCACCCGTGCCGCCAGCGAAGACGAGTTGTTCGCCAGCGCGCGTCAGCGTTTGCTGAATTTGCTGCGTGACGGTGTGACCACGGTCGAGATCAAATCCGGTTATGGCCTGAGCCTGGAGAGCGAGCGCAAAATTTTGCGGGTGATTCGCCGTTTGGGCCAAGAGCTGCCAGTGACGGTGCGCAGCACCTGTTTGGCGGCGCACGCCTTGCCGCCCGAGTACAAAGACCGGGCAGACGATTACATCGAGCACATTTGCACGCACATGCTCCCCGCGCTGGCCGCCGAAGGGCTGGTGGACGCGGTGGATGCGTTCTGCGAGTACCTGGCGTTCTCGCCGGAGCAAGTCGAGCGGGTGTTCAAGGTGGCGCAGCAACTGGGCTTGCCGGTCAAACTGCATGCCGAGCAACTGTCGTCGCTGCACGGCTCAAGCCTGGCGGCGCGGTATCAGGCGTTGTCGGCGGACCATCTGGAGTTCATGACCGAAGAAGATGCTATTGCCATGGCTCAATCCGGGACCGTGGCCGTGCTGTTGCCGGGGGCGTTCTACTTTTTGCGCGAAACCCAGTTGCCACCCATGGAGGCCCTGCGCAAACACGGGGTAAAAATCGCCATCGCCAGCGACCTCAACCCCGGTACGTCGCCGGGCTTGTCGTTGCGCTTGATGCTGAACATGGCCTGCACCCTGTTCCGCATGACCCCCGAAGAGGCGCTGGCCGGCGTGACTCAGCACGCCGCCACGGCCTTGGGCCTGGGCGAGAGCCACGGCTCGCTGGAACCCGGTAAAGTGGCCGACTTCGTCGCCTGGAACATTGATCGCCCGGCAGACCTTGCGTACTGGTTGGGTGGGGATCTGGACAAACGCGTCGTGCGCAACGGCGTCGAGCTTTAGGAGAACAGGCTGTGGATAAGGTTCTGACATTCAAACAAGGCCGCGTGCCGTTGCTGATCAGCATGCCCCACGCGGGCATAAAACTGACCCCGGCGGTGCAGGCGGGCTTGATCCCCGAAGCGCAAAGCCTGCCGGACACGGACTGGCACATCCCCAAGTTGTACGAATTTGCCGCAGAACTGGGGGCCAGCACCTTGGCGGCCGAGTATTCGCGGTTTGTGATCGACCTCAACCGCCCCGAAGACGACGCGCCGATGTACGTGGGCGCGACCACCGGGTTGTTCCCGGCCACGCTGTTTGATGGCGTGCCGCTGTTTCGCGAAGGGCAAGCGCCATCAAAGCAAGAGCGCGCGACTTACCTGGAACGCATCTGGCAGCCGTATCACCAGACCTTGCAGCAAGAGCTCAAACGCCTCAAAGACCAGTTTGGCTATGCGTTGCTGTTTGACGCGCACTCCATTCGCTCGCACATCCCGCACTTGTTTGAGGGGCGTTTGCCGGATTTCAACCTGGGCACGTTCAATGGCGCCAGCTGTGCGCCACAACTTGCGGGTGATCTTGAAGCGATCTGCGCCGAACACCCGGCTTATCGTCATGTGCTCAACGGGCGCTTCAAGGGTGGCCACATCACCCGGCATTACGGCAGTCCGGCGGATAACATCCATGCCGTGCAACTGGAATTGGCCCAGAGCACCTACATGGAAGAGTTCGAGCCCTTCAATTACCGCGAAGACCTGGCGGCGCCGACGCAGGTTGTGCTCAAGCAACTGCTGACGCGGATGATCGAGTGGGGTCAGGAGCGTTACGTGAAGGATTGATGGTCTGAAACCTGTGAGGTGGGAGCGGGCTTGCTCGCGATCCAGGCAACGCGGTCCGGCAGGCAGGTCGCGTTGATCCTTTCGCGAGCAAGCC
>NZ_JASCPQ010000144.1:0-8919 GCF_029959305.1 Pseudomonas sp. PS01297 | reverse complement strand
TATTGGCCTTGAGTTCAGGCAATGTAATCGCGCAGGTATATTGTCCAGTCCGCGGATCAACCTGCCCTTGTATGTAACTCATAAAATTAAATGCATTAGAATGCACGGACGTCGACGTAGACATAATGAGCTCCCACTATTGGATATATAACAAAGATGCACCCGCCTGCGCAGGTGCCCTCTCAAGGCTTGACGCGACTATGCCAAGATGCTCAATCTGTTTCGATTAACACCATCAAAGGTGATTCGCAGCGTGTGTTTATTTCCATATGCATCGTAAACAACAAGTGGTATTGCCGTATCAAAATCGGATTTTACATACTTGTCAAATTGCCAATATTGACGTCTCTGCAAACTAAACAACACTTGGCCAACAGGTGGTTCTTTGCCAGAAATAACGATGCTTTTCGGAAGATTGCTCTGATACGTTAATTTCCGCATGACCTCATCCTGGACATGCAATCTCATTTGGCCCTGATCATTTTTATCATCGCCAAACGCATACCCGACGACACTGTGAATATCTTCAAGAGTCGTGTCGCTTTCCCACTTAACCATACTCGAATTTTTCTCAAATACGATTTTCTTTATTGCTACCAGCTCCGACTTGACAACCAATTTCAAGTAATAATAATCCAACGTGTCTAAAACATCGTCATAGTCGCCCGGCCCTTCCACACGTGTTGGATAAGAGTCGCCATTGTCAAACGTGAACACGACACTGCCAACCGATCCGCCTGCGGGAGGTTTAACGGCGATGAGATTAATGACTTTGTTATTGACTTCACCGTCATTCTTATCAGGATTAGAGTAGAATTCTTGATAGCTATCGCTGGTCAACTTCGCAGCAATACGTAAATTTTCAACGTTATGGCATTGAACAAAAAATTCCTTGACCTCAATTTCTACAGGCTCAGGCGCCTGCACACCACCTGCAGAAGTTAGGCTTTGATGTGGATAAGTATCATATGTATTCTTGGCTTCGGTGTAATACCACTTACCGCCTTCAGGGACACCCGTCTCTCCCACTTCGGGCAAGGGTACTTTTTGCTCGGCCGTCACAAGACAAATACTGTCGTACTCCGTTTGCGATAACTTCACCTTAACACCATTTACGTCAGTGGCTTTGAAGCGCACCACAACTTTGGCTTGCTGTAGACCATTGGCGTACACCGTAGGCGCTGACGGTGTAACTTCAAAATCGAAAACATCATACGAAAGCCACTCTGACTGCCGGGCATGCTCAGACAAATGAACGATACTGTAACCAGAAACAACGTCCGCTAATGTACCTTTTACAATGCTATAGGGCGCGATAATAATGGGTGGCGCGGTGAAAACGCCCTCTTCTGTTATTGACCCTTCTCCAGCAATAACCTCCCACTCTATTGTTGGATTTCCCCCGTTTTCCATTGGAATGTTAAAAACTGCCTGACGGTTCGGCCTGACACCCGGATGAAAGTTTGGAAAGACCCCCAATGAAAACGCCCCTGAGCGAAGCAGGACAGTTGCAACTGCTGCCTCTTGTGTTTCATTGTCCACAATGTCAATCAAAACAGTTTCCAGCCCATTAGCCGCACTGCCCGAGGGTGGTGTGTAAACCGCCTCGTTGCCATTACAGACCAAGCTACCCCGATCACCGCGCGGGGTCCAGGTCAGGCTGGAACCGCTCAATGCATAGGCTTTAAGCGACACCTCTTTACGATTATCCATATCGATCAGCGACATCGCCGGTGTCACCGCCACACCCGTAATTGCGACGGTAACCAGTGCCGAAGCAGTCACCTTTTTTTGGCTAACCTCATCGAGATAAGTCGCTGTCACCACGTTACGCACAGCGGTGCCATCGAGTCGCGACACGTCAGGTGCAGTGTACACGCCCTCTTGATTGACACTACCTAGCGCCTGTTCGCCATCAATACTCCTGACAGTCCAGGTTACATCGGGAGCTCTAAAATTCACTTGTCTGATTGCAAACGCTTGGCTCTCACCCGCTTTGATAATCGGTAACAACGGATCAAGAGTGAAAGTGGTTTCTGTCGGATCGATATTACCGATCATCAACAAATCCCCTGGCAGGCGTGCCTCGGTCAGTTGTAAAGCATTCTGTTCAGGGAAGAGTAAGTTGCTAATAGCGAGAACGGAAACATCAGGCATGTCAATGACATCGAACGCGCCAAAAAGTGCCTCTAAAGGTTCAACAAGCTGTTTTTTAAAGTCAGTATCAAAATTCTCATGAAGACGCTCAGAACCCAGAGCGTAGTACTCTGTAAGATCTACTGAGCAGGAGGCTGTTGAATCGGATGCCTTCTGCAATGTGAATCTATTTTTATCACCCACCTTGGCGTCCAGATAAATATTTACGGCAGGCGAAGCATAGATATTGAAAGGCCAATCCCTATGCTGCGGCTGAGGAGGAATAATAAGAGGATTAAAGCCATGCAGATTAAATGCTTGTGTTTGCTTATTATTCATTTTAATGGCGGCCCGACCACTTGACTCACACTCTACAATCAACGCCGCCTCACGAGTCACACTGCTAAAATTCAACCCCACCGGTCCAAGATTGGCTATTGTGTAATCGTTAGCATCTTTAGACCAATCCAGCAAAACATCCGGAATCTTAATACTACCGATGCTGGCTCTTAATGATCGCGCCTTATCATGAGAGTTTGACTCTCGGTCAAATTTAAGCCCCTTGCCCAGTTGCCGCTCCAGATCAGGTTGAACATACCAATCAAACAGTACACGGCTAGCCAACACCAAAGCCCCTGAATACTTGCGCTTGCCTGTTACAGGATCAATGTCATTGGGAATAAGATAGTCCAATGATTCGCCCGTCGGCTCATTGCCTTCATTCGGATTGCCCTTGGTGTTGACCAAGAGCACCACCGCCCCGTCACCATAACTGTCGGAGCCAAGAAGGCGACCTTCATCGGTTGCCATGGTCCTGATCTTGAATGATTTAGGTGCCAGCAGACCCGCATCTTTCAGATCCAGAGTGCCCAACTCGTAAATTCGATCTTCGGGCTTTTGCTCCATGAACAGGTCTTTGAAAAAATCCCCCAGCGTTTCTTGGGCCTTAGGCTCTGCAACCAGATTACAACGGCAGTTATAGCCATCGCCAATATCAAAAATGACCTTGCCTGTATCACTGACCGTACCTGACGCAGTCTTCAAGTCGATATCCATGGTCAAAGTAAAACCCTGCTGGGCAGTGATTGTGGAGCTATAGAGGACGGTACCCGGCAGTTGGTTAGAGCCCTTGAGTCTGTACGAGGATGTGCCAGAAACGACATCCATAGTCGCTGTGACCCGAGAGTCACGCAGCGACGCTGTTTCGAAACTCAGACGCGGGTGACTTAATATGACACCCCCCAATTCGAATACTTCTCCTCCATCCGGTGTCATTGGTACGACGCCAAAAATACGCTTCAAAAAGCTGGTACTCTCAAAACGCGTAACGTACTGCTGCTCCAGCAAGCTATTAACCTTGGTGCGATTCATAAAAACCAGAGCGTCCCAGCCCAAGGTAATGGACTTACCGTGCATTCTTTCAACGAGTTCTTCCAACGAATAACCGGGCATAAATAAAATTCCTTATAAAGCATATTAAAACAATTATGAGACGCCAGCTGCACGCCAAATAAGGCTAAAACTGATTACTGCCCGCGCACTGTATTGCTCTTTTTCGCAACAAACTCAGCATGCGTGGACAGCACCGTATTGCTTACTTGGCCAGCAAGCTCAGCATATTTGGAGAGCGGTAGCGGAATGGCTAAAGAGCCATACAAAAAAATAACATCTAAATCATAAGCAGCCATGACAACTACAAAGCTACCCGGTATTAATTCAGCAGGCTCGGTATAAACACCCGTGACAGGATCAATGGCACCCGGTCCTTCCAGCACACTCCATGTGAGTTGTGGCCCTGACTCAACAGGACCCTTATTACCTATCAAATTAAATTTCACACTGCCTTTTTCAGGCGTGCTTGATTCGTCCATTGCTACGGGCATCGTAGTCAGGATTTTATTGATGCAGACATAAAACACAGCACTTACATTATTCTTTTTATCTGTCACTTTAATTTTATCGATGGGGTAAGGCACCTCTGTATCCTTAACATCCCCGGCGGTATACACACGTAGTGCCGGGTTCCCCTCCACTTTGGAGAGTGTTGACCCCCACTGCGGCGTCTCAATGACCCACTCAAGTGTCTCCCCGCTCAATGCCGTTGCTTCAAGCACCGACGTATTATTGGTATCGCAACTGGAATAAAGTGGGTTGATTTGTATCGCACTGTGGAGCACCGACACCAGAGCAGAGCTTTGCACTGGCTGCCCATTCAGTGTCCCCTTTGCAGTCACCACAACGGTGATAGCACCCTCTTTAATTTGATCTTGAGTCGGGGCCTGGTACAAACCGGTCGAACTGCATGAGCCCGCCTGATCATTTTCCCCATCCACATCACGCACTGTCCATGTAATGTCAGCGGGTAAAGGCAGCAAGGAAAACTGAAGGGTACTGCCCGCCTCAATGGTCGAGTTTATCGGGGCGATGACTGAGGTGGTGCGCAAGGGATCGATTTGCCCAAAGACGGCCAAATCGCCGGGTACAGATGCCGCCGTAAGTTGCAAAGCGTTATGACCCGGAAATAAAAGGTTGCGCAGTAAAAAAGTGTCGATATCAGGAATTTCAATATCATCGAGAGTATTTCGGACTGCACCGCGAATACTCTCAGTGATGAATTTTTTAGTGACAGCTTCACCGTCCAAATTCCAGGGAACGACTGGCTTACTGGCAAACGCCACCTCATAGTTTTCACTCACTATTGTCACCTCACTAAATTTGACGTTATTGGTCTCTACGTCAAGATTAAGCTTCAGCGACAACGCAATATTAAAGGTACACGTAAAATCAACATTTTCAGGATCATCAATTGCAACCGTGTCCACCTCACACTTGCCAGGCAGCGAGTTACTCCAACTTAACTCGATCGACGCCCCCCCTTCTCCATACGTGATACCAAAGCCATAGTTGTCATTAGCCGTATTTGAAAACTCAAAGCGCAAAGGGTTTAATTTAGAGAACGCATCCGCTTCATAACCCCATTCGGCCCCGTTCATCCAGTATTTGTAGACAACTCTTTCGGTAATATCGCCTCCACCGGCGCTTGCTTTGAGCGTTGAGGCAGCATCAGAACCGGTGTCGGACAATTGCAAAATAAGCCCATTGCCAATAGATTTCTCCAAGGCGGGCTTTAAAATTTTCTCAGCCAGCACTCGGCTCGAAAGCAACATTGAGCCGGTAAACTTATGGCCTTCTTCATCTGCGGGTATGAGGTAAGTCGCGCTTGCGCTTGGAAAAGAGGTGCCCGCTGTCCCTCCTTCCATTGTGATAAACAACATCACGGCGCCATCACCATATTCTGAATCGTTCAACAAAGCGGCCGGTGCGGATTTCATTACCTTTATTTCAAAATTTTTAGGGGTCAACACCCCATTGACATGCCCATCTATAGTGCCAAGTGAGAATTTTTTTTGCGCCGCTGGTAAAGAGTTAAAATACTCTTTAAAGCGACGACCCACGTCGTCTTGGGCCAGATCGCCAATAACAAAGGTCGCCATAAAGGTATCGGCCTGGTCGAGATCGATGATCACATCACCCACGCCATTGACGTTGCCTTTAGTGATCGGCTGATCCATCCATAATTGCGGACTATTAACAGGCAGTACCTGCATAATCCTCTTGACATAGACAACCCCCCCCAAGGCTGCTGCGGTAGTAACAATCATACCGCCAACCATATTCAGGGTTAACCTGGCGCGAGGATCAAGCTCGGGGGACGACTGCTCAAACGAAAGACGGGGCGAACTAAATTTCAGATTGAAGATGTGCTCTTTATAACTGCCATCCCCCCAAGAGGCGACAATCGAGGCGGGTTCGATATAGCCATCCTCGGTGTTAAATCGTTCAACATACAACTGCTGTAGCAGCTCGTTGGCCTTGCGTTGATCATAAAGAGTCAAAGCATCCCAGCCGTACGTTGAAGACTTATTCTGCAACGACTTTGTTAATTCAGCCAACGTCATTTTAGCCACGAGAATCTACTCCACTTAATGATTAATTAGTTGCAAGTCGCAGCATTTTTAAATGCTGCAACAGCTTCAACCAAACTGATCAGCACCCATTAATTCAGGACAGGTACTTAACCGAATATCACTCACACCGCCCTCGGCTTATGCGACCAACTTTAAGGTCAATATCTTGTTAAATAGCGTTGTCGTATTCCCGCCATCAAAACTGACACTGGCCCTTAAGCTGAATGTCGAATTAAGTGCAATACCGGCCAGCTGTGTTTTAAGCAAGCGAACCGAGACACCGCCTGTAACTTCGTCAGGCAATACGTCGCGCACCGCTATAAGGTCGAGTTCGCCTATGCCACCGGCAGTCAACCACAAACGAACGGCTTGTTCTGTCGAGATAAAAGGCCACTTCCCTATCTTTACTAAAGCGCCTGAGCCAGGAATATCCGACAGTTTCAACGTCGCTGGAGAACCGACTTGAGCCCCCTCACAGGTTATAGAAGGATGGTTGCGCAGCGGTTGAATATAAAGCGCCAGAGAGGGTTCAGCCATTTGCCCTGATACGCTGTACGTCACTTCAACTGTTCTATTGAAGTTCGAGGGGATGACAGTAGGTGGTACTTTGAACTTCATCGGGTTCAATTGACTGGGCTCTGTTACTTCACATGACCCCTTGTCATCAAAGCCTTTCCAATAGGCAATGACGGTATCACCTTCGCCGATTATGACATTCGTGGGAAGGGTAATGAGTGCGCCGCTGATCACAACTATTGGATCAAGCTCAGTCCTGTTTGCGATGACGACGCTTGCGTCCACTGTCGGGGGCGGCAGCACCAAGGGTTCTCGCACCTTCAGTTCCAGGGGAACACTTGAACCTGAAGCGTCAGCGCGGGCGTACTGAAAACGCAAGCTAACGAGGCTTCCCCTGTTATCGAGTAACCACTGATTGCTAATCGGCAATTCGATTAAACCAGTCTCGATATTGGATGAGTCGATCTTCAAAAACTGAATGGTGTGCTTGTTAGCACCACTACCTGTGCCATAGACCAGCACATCGTCGCCGACGCGAATGTCTGGATAGGCTGCAATCACAACACGGATGCCGTTAGGGAACTGACCCGGGTTGATTTCAGTACCGGTCAGGTCCTTGACACTGGGGGCAGCCAACACAGGCTTTATTGGCGCTGTGATGAGTAAGGTGCGCTGTGTCGAAACAGTCACTGGACCGGAAGGGCTAGACGCATGGGTGATCTCGTAATGCAGGGTGACGGACCCACCACGCAACTGAGAAAAATTGGCTTTTGGCACATCCCAACTCAATACTTGCCCCGGATTATTGGTTCGGTCAGTATCCGTATCACTCAACGTTTTGACGGGCAGATTCACAGTACTGCCATCACTACCATCCGCCTTCGTCCCTTTCCAGATAACCCTGACCTTATCGCCATTAGACATAACGTTATAAGGCACTATCGCAAGCATTGCATAGGCTTTGAGCGCGTCAAGGTCCAACTGATTATCATGCGACTCTTTTATCTGTGGTGCCGACAGCCAACCCACTGGACCGACACCAAAATGAATTCTCTTGGACTCTTCTCTGGGGTCACCGTTAGCCCGTTCAAGATAAAAGGAATAAAACACTTGTCCTTTATTCAATGACACTACCAAGTCATTGGCCACCGTCATTAAAAAACCCAATTCTCCCTCTGTCGACGGGTCGATAAAAATCGGTGTGTCCTTGATATCAACGGGATATCCGTTTTCTTTACGACCCAGCCAACTCTGATAAATCACATCGCCGCCTTGTGGGTTATCGTACTTGGCATAGGTGTTCAAGGGCCCACCGTTCAAGTGTTGTGGATCAATCGTATTGTTGATTAAAAGCGGGATGACGGGTGCATCCAAATCACCAACTGCCATGGCGCTGTTCCTTGTAATAAATGTGTAAGTGGATAGTTTACCCACTGAAAAATTGACTATTAGGTTCATGTTGTACGCCCTATTTTTCAGGCTGTGTACTAGCAGAAGTACTAGGTTGCCAAGGCCTTCACAGGTGCTAAAGTCGGGATGAAGGCAATTTCAAATCCCACTTTTCGTGGACAACCAATGAGGCTATATATATATGAACAACTCTACATTTCCAATGGCTGCATTTTGCGCAGGCGTGATGCTCTTCACCATCAATTGTTTTGCCACCACAACGCCACAGGCAACTCATAACTCCTATGGACTCATACACTTAATCGATGACAAAGGTGCCGAGAAATGTACATTGGCCGTCCCGGAAACTTCAAAAACATTCGACTTTAGTTCCAGCAGTGAATATTGCGAGAATGATTCCGTCTCCTCGTTCTGGCTTGAAAATGTACCGTCCGCCACATTAATTCAGTTTTATGATAACGCTTGGTGCAATGGCGCTCAGGCCCCTAGTGTTTTTTACTTCAAACTTAAAACCACCAAAAACCCCACTGACTGGAGCGCATCGATTCCTCGAGAAACGACTATTGATGGTTTGAGAAACATTAATGTCGGCGGATTAATCTCCAAAAAGAATACTCGCATGGAAGAAAAATTTATTGGATCAGAATACGCTAATAAAAACCTGAACGAACGAATCAGCTGTGTCTATATCGAGCGCTCCCAGCCTGTCAACTAATCCACTATCAATATACCGCCCCCTTCCCTGGTTGCAACGAGGCTCTCTTCATGGCCATCTCCACCACTGTATCGTCTAATGCTTTTAATTTTTTAAACTTTATCCAAAGCCAAGTTGATCCGCGGACTGGACAATATACCTGCGCGATTACATTACCCGAACTCAAGGCCAATC
>NZ_JASCPQ010000143.1:0-8931 GCF_029959305.1 Pseudomonas sp. PS01297 | reverse complement strand
AGCTTGCCTCGCGATCTTTTAAAAGATCAAAAGATCGCGAGGCAAGCTCGCTCCTACAGGGGTCAACCGTTAGCCGCTAAACGCTCGAAGGCTTGCAGCACTTGCTCCGGGCATTCGAGCATCAGTTGGTGGCCGCAGGGCAATACCTGGTAGTGCGCGTTGGGCAGGTGGCGGGCAAGGGCTTCGCCGCCGCTGGCGGGGGTCAGGCCGTCGGTTTCGCCAGACACCACGTACACCGGCACATTCAGCCCGGCCAGGGCTTGGGCTTCGGGCCATTGGGCGTTGTTCATCAGGGCTTTGAACACGTCCAGGCGGTTGCGCTGGGCCAGGCCATCCTCGTAGTCGACCAACGCCGGGTCGGCCTCGGGGTGCCAGGCGCGGGCGCGAAAGTCTTTGGCCAAGATCGGCCGCAATAACGTCAGCAGCCAGTTCGGCAAACTCAACAACCCACCCGTCCCTACGGGGCGATGCAAGACGCTACCCAGCAGCAACACGCCGTCGATGCGCAGCGCCGGTTGCTGACGCGGCAATGCAAGCAAAGTGCTCATGGCCAGGCCGGTGCCGTAGGAGTGCGCCACGTACAGGTTGCGCGGCCCGGCATAGCGCTTGAGCACCGCCAGATTGTCGGCCACCAGTTCGTCCCAGGCGTAGGCGTTGGCGTCGCGCGGTTTGTCGCTGTCGCCATGGCCGAGCAGGTCCCAGGCCACCAAGGTGTAGCCCTGCTCACTCAAGTTGCGCCATAGCTCGCGCCACTGGTCTTTGTTGCCGCCGCTGCCATGGCCCAAAAACACCACGGTGTCGCAGTTGCCCTGATGCACGGCCACGCTCAGTCGCCGTCCGGGGCGCACGTCTATCAGTTGGCCACGCACCAGCGGCAGGTGGGCGAATCGGTTGGGGTCAGCCTTGGGCACTTTTGGCCTCCTGAGCAGCAAAATAATCGGGACGAGGCAGGCCAAGATGATCACGCAACGTGCGGCCCTGATAAGCGCGGCGGAACAAGCCACGACGCTGCAACTCGGGCACCACCTTGTCGACAAACGCATCCAGCGAACCGGGCAGATATGGCGGCATCACGTTAAAGCCATCGGCGGCGCCTTCGACAAACCATTGCTCCAGTGTGTCGGCCACGTGCCGCGCATCGCCCACCAGCACCAGATGCCCGCGTGCCGCTGCCATGCGCAAGTAAAGCTGGCGAATGCTCAAGCCTTCTGCTCTGGCCACGCGGATCAGCAAGTCACGACGGCTGACCCCGGACTCGGTAGCGGGCAGTTCAGGCAGCGGCCCATCCAGCGCGAAGGCCGACAGGTCGGTGCCACCGGCAATATCTGCGAGCAGCGACAGACCGACTTCGGGCTGCACCAACCCTTGCAACTGATCAAACAAGGCCTGCGCTTCATCCGCCGTTTCAGCGACGATGGGCATCACGCCCGGCATGATTTTGACCTGCTCGGCACTGCGCCCGTACTGGGGCAACAAGGCCTTGAGGTCACGGTAAAAACGCTGGGCGCCCGCCAGCTCAGGTTGTGCGGTGAACACCACTTCGGCATGGGCCGCTGCCAGCTCGCAGCCTTCCCGTGAGGCGCCGGCCAGCACTTGCACCGGCGCTACACCGGCGCTGGCCCAACCTTGCTGCACCTCGGCCAAAAAGCGGTGGGCCCGTTCATAACGTCGGGCGTGTTCAAAGTGGCCGTCTCGTCCAAAGTTGAAGGCTTCGTTGGCATTGCTGGAGGTCACCAGATTCCAGCCGCTGCGCTGCCCGCTGAGGGCTTCAAGAGAAGTGAAGGACCGGGCCAGCGACTCAACCGAGTTGTAAGAGGTGGTCACCGTCGCCACCAGGCCAATGCGCTCGGTGACGGCGGCCAACCCCGCCAATAACGTCAGCGGCTCGAAGTGCTCGGTGCGCGACATGCGGCTCAGCGCCTCAACGCTGCCCGGCAACATGGCCAAGGTGTCGGAGAGGAACAACGCATCGAAACAACCGTGCTCGGCAGTGCGGGCCAGTTGCTGATAGTGGGCGACGTTCAGGCCGCCATCGGCCTGGGCCTCGGGGTGGCGCCAGCCCGCGATATGGTGCCCGGTGGCCATCAAAAACGCGTTGAGGCTCATCATCCGTTGGCTCATGGTGTGGCCTCCAGCACCGGGGTATGCAGCGCAAAATCTTGCAGCAGCCTACGGGTGTAAGGGTGGTTGGGTTGGCCGAGCAACGCGGCGGTCGCGCCCTGCTCCACCACTTGCCCGGCCTGCATCACGGCGATGCGGTCACTCAAGCGCGCCGCCACGCGCAGGTCGTGGGTGATGAAGACAATACTCAGCTTCAACCGCCGTTGCAGGTCCTCAAGCAATTCAAGAATTTGCACCTGGATCAGCGCATCGAGTGCCGACACGCATTCGTCCGCGATCAATACTTTGGGCTCCACCGCCAAGGCCCGTGCGATGCCGATACGTTGGCGCTGGCCGCCGGAAAACTCATGGGGATAACGGTCCAGCGCCGTTTCTGGCAGGCCCACCAGACCCAGCACTTCGCGTGCTTTTTCTGCCGCCTGCGCCGGGCTGCGACCTTGAGCCAGCGGCCCGGTCATCAGTTGCGTGCCGATGCGCTGGCGCGGGTTGAGCGAGGCGAACGGGTCCTGAAAGATCATTTGCACCTCTCCACGCTGCCCGCGCAACCGCGCTTCAGGCAGGTCGGTGACGTCACGCCCGTGCCAGTGCAAGCTGCCGCCATCGCTGCGCAACAAACGCACCAGGCAGCGGCCCAAGGTCGATTTGCCCGAGCCAGACTCACCGACGATGCCCAGGGTTTCGCCTTCGGCCAGTTGCAGATCGACACCCGCCAGCGCCCGCGTGGTGCGCCGCCCCCACCAACCGAGGCGGCGGTTAAAGTGTTTTTCCAGTTGCTGCGCCTGCAACACCGGCTTGCCCGGCGCCAGGGTCGGGCGCGGGTGGTCAGGGGCCGCAGACACCGCCGCGATCAACTGCTGCGTGTAATTTTGCTGCGGCGCACCCAGTACCTGAGCCGCCGTGCCTGCTTCTACGTGATGGCCCTTTTGCAACACCAGCACGCGGTCGGCAATGGCCTCGACCACGGCAAAGTCGTGGGTGATAAACAGCATCGCCATGCCCTGCTCACGCTGGATGCGCCGCAGTAAATCAAGAATCTGCCGTTGCGTGGTCACGTCCAATGCCGAGGTCGGCTCGTCCGCAATCAACAGCTTCGGCGCGAAGGCCAGCGCCATGGCGATCACCACACGTTGGCGCTGGCCGCCGGACAACTCAAACGGGTAGGCATGGTAGAGCCGCTCCGGGTCCGGCAGGCCGACATAACCGAGCAGTTCGACAACCCGAGCACGGCGCTGGGCGCGGTCTTTCACGCCATGGGCCTGCAAGGTTTCGTCGATCTGTCGACCCACACTGAGCAACGGGTTGAGCGCACTCATCGGCTCTTGAAACACCATGCTGATGTCGCGCCCGCGCAAGGCGCGCATGGCCGGTTCATCCAGGTTGGCAAGGTCTTCACCACGCCAGCGCAGAGTGCCGTGCTCGATTTTTAGAGGTGCTGGCAGCAGGCGCAGCAGAGCCTTGGCCAGCATCGACTTGCCCGAGCCGGACTCGCCCACCACACACAGGCATTCCCCTTCGCGCACGTGCAGCGACACGTCATGCAGTGCGTGGCTGCGGTCGCCACCCGCAGGCAGTGCGATGCGCAGGTGCTCGACGTCGAGCAAAATCGGTTGGGCTGCGCTCATGCGGAATCTCCAGGGCGACGGGCAGGTTCAAAAGCAATGCGCAGGCCTTCGCCCACACGGTTAACCGCCAGCACGCAAAACAGAATCGCCAGCCCCGGCATCAGGCTCATCCACCAGGCGTCGCGCAGCATCCCGCGCGAGGCGTTGATCATGTAGCCCCAGCTCATGGCATCCGGGTCGCCAAGGCCAAGAAAAGCCAGCGCCGCCTCGGTGAGAATCGCCGTGGCCATCACAAAGCTCAGCGTCACCAGCAACGGCGCCAAAGCGTTCGGCAGGATTTGCCGAAACACGATGGCCAGCGGCGCTTGCCCCAGCACCCGCGCGGCCTGCACAAATTCACGCTGGCGCAAACTGAGGAACTCGCTGCGCACCAACCGCGCCACCGCAGGCCAGGCCACCAGCGCGATGGCCAACACGATGGTGCCCAGCGACGGCTCCAGCACGGCCACCAGAATCACTGCCAGCACCAGTTGCGGAATGATCTGGAAGAACTCGGCCACGCGCATCAGCACCGCGTCCAGCCAGCCGCCGAAGTAACCGGCCAATGCCCCCACCAGCAAGCCGGTGAGCAAGGTGGCCAGCGTCGCCAACACGCCCACCGACAGCGACACCCGGGCGCCGTACAGCAAGCCGGTGGCCAGGTCGCGGCCCAGCATGTCGCTGCCCAGCCAATGCCTGGCCTGGGTAAACGGCGCGAGCATGGGCGTGGTGTTCATCTCCCAGGGCGAGCCCTGGTAGAGCCACGGTGCCGCCACGGCCAGCAGGCCCAGCAGCAATAAAAACAGCGCGCCGATCAGCGCCGCAGGTTGCCCGATAAAACGTTGCCACACACTGGAATCCTTCATCGTGCTGCCCCTTCGGCGCCGATGCGCGGGTCGATCAGGCGGCAGGCCAAATCCGTGAGCAGGTTGAAACCGACCACCAACACCGAGATCAGCAAAAAGCCGCCCAGCAACACGCTGTAATCACGTTGGGACAGGGCGTCGTACATCAAGCGGCCGATGCCCGGCCAGGAATACACCACTTCAATCAGCAAGGCGCCGCTGGCCAGTTGCCCCAGTTGCAACCCGGCAAAGGTCACCACCGGCAGCAGCGCGTTGCGCAGCACGTGGGCGAAGACGATCCTTGACGGGGCCAGGCCTTTGGCACGGGCGGTGTAGACATGTTCCTGTTGCAACGCCTCCAGGGTGGCGGCGCGGGTCAGGTGCACGTACAAAGCCAGGAACAGAAAGCTCAGCGACAGGCACGGCAGCACCAGGTGGCGCAGGCGGTCGCCCAGCCAGGCAAAACCGCTCAGGTCAGCGGCGACGGTCTGCATGCCAAACGCCGGCAGCCAGTCGAGCTTGACCGAGAACAACACGATCAACAGCATCGCCAGCCAGAACGGCGGCGTGCCGTACAACAACAGCGCACCATTGGAAATCAGCCCGTCCAGCCAGCGGCGGCGCTGACGGCTGAGCGCAGCCAACGCGCCAAGGGCCACGCCGAACAGTGACGAGATGACAAACGCCGAGCCCATCAGGCTCAAGGTGGCGGGCAGGCGCTCGGACAACAAGTCCCAGACCGGCGCCTGATTGCGGTACGAGTACCCCAGATCCAGGTGCGCGACCTGGCCCAAGTAGTGCAATAACTGCTGGGGCAGCGGCTGATCCAACCCCATCTCACTGCGCAGCTTGGCGATGTACTGGGCATCGTCCACGCCCGCCTCACCGGCCATCAACTGCGCCGGATCCCCCGGCGCCAAACGCACCAGCAAAAAGCTCAGCACCAGCACGCCAAGGATCATCAGCAGCGCACGCCCAAGGCGCGCGCCCAGGAACCACACGCCGCTCATGGCGCCGGGGCGTCCAGGTAGACGCTCTCGTAGTCTTCGTTAAGGCTGGTGGCGGTTTGCAGCAGGTTTTTCACCTGGCTGTGGAACAGCGTCGGGTAGCGCATTTCAAAGATCGGCGCCACCGGCAGGTCGTCGTTGAGTTTGTGCTCCAGCTCGCTGTACACGCGAGTCCGCTCCGCGCCTTCAGGGGTGTCAGCAACCTTGCTCCACAGGTTGTCGACGTCCGGGTTGCTGTAGCCGCCGACGTTGGCGAACGGCGAGGTTTTAAGGATGTAGTCAGTGCGGTACAGGTAGGCGTTGACCAGGTACGGGTCGCCGATCTGGAAGATAAAGTTGTAGGTCAGGTCAAAGTCCCAATCGCTGACGCGCTGGAACCAGGTCGCCGCGTCCGACGTCACCACCTGCACCTTGAAGCCCAGCGGCTGCAAGGCCTGGCGGGTGTACTCGGCCAGACGCTCCCAGGCGCCGCCTTTCTCACCGTTGAGCAAACGAATGCGCACGGCGCCCACGTCCACCCCGGACTCAGCGATCAGCGCCTTGGCTTTGGCCAGGTCATAGCCGTACTGCGGCAGTTGCGGGTCGTGGTAAGGCGAACTGGAGGCGAAAGCACCGGGCGAGACCTTACCGGCGCCAAAGAAGATGTTGTCGACGATAAACGGACGGTTCAGCGCATACAGAATCGCCTGGCGAACCTTGGGGTTGTTCAGCGGCGGCTTGCGGGTGTTGAACTGCAAGTAGGCCAGCCCTGAGTACAGCTCCCAGCCCTTGTCCGAAGACTCCACGCCCGGCAGTGCGCCCAGGCGCTTGAGATCGGAGTAGTCGGCATCGCCACTGCGCAGCACCTGCACGTCGTTGCGCTCAAAGGCGGCAGCACGCGAGGAGCCGTCCGGGATCACGTGAAAGACAATCGCGTCCAGGTGCGGCAACCCCTTTTTCCAGTAGTTGGGGTTTTTCACCAGCTTGATGTAAGCGCCGCGCTTCCACTCCTCAAACTTGAACGGCCCGGTGCCCACCGGCTTGAGGTTGTACGGGTTGCTGCGAAAATCGGTGCCCGCGTAGAGGTGCTCCGGGGCAATCGGGCGCAGACCGCTGCCGAGCAATGACAGGAACGGCGCGAAAGGTTTTTTCAGGTGGAAGACCACTTGGTGCGGCTGGCTGGCGTCGATGCTGTCGAGGTACTCCTCGAACACGCTGGCAATGCGTTTATCGACTTCAGGGTAGAAGGTGCCGAAGCTGAACTTCACGTCAGACGCGGTGAACGGCTTGCCGTCGTGCCATTGCACGTCGGGCTGCAATTCAAAGGTATAGGTGAGACCGTCCGGTGACACCGTCCAACTGCGCGCCAGCACCGGCTTGGGCTTGAGATCGGTGTCAAAGGTCAGCAAGCCCTGGAGGATCTTGCCGCTGACGTATTGGGTCGAGACATGGGTGACCACGCCGTGCATCAGCGACGGCGGCTCGGGCTGGGCGATCAGGTTGAGCACACCGCCGTCTTGCGGGGCGGCGTGAACGCTGGCGGCAAACACCGCGGCACTGGCCAGCAGGCCCAGGCGTTTGAGGGCAAGGCGCAGCGGCCCGGGGCGAGGCGGATGACGATGGGCTGGACTGGACATGCGAACTCCTGGCGTTAATTGCTCGGGGCATGCGGCCCCACTGCCAAGCAGTTTTGCAAGGGGTGTGCCACTCGCCTGCAGGCCGCTGAACCGGCGGTGCGGCAGTCTGCGGCGCTGGCGCATTGATGAAAAAACCACAGCCCCGGACCTGACTGTGGAAAAAGCAACAGTGGCCAACGTGTTGTTTTCCCCCCAGTGCGCCTGACTGCGCAGCCGCACGAACTGGCACAGCCCTTGCCCTGTACAACGGATCGACCTTTGAGCGGACACCTCGCATGTCACACGACTACCTCGGCAACCCCATCGACACCGACCACCCCTTGGCGCGTCAGGCGCTGGACGATTTCACCCTGGGTTTTCTCAGCTACCACCCGCGTGCCGAGGGGATTGTGGCCAGTGCCGAGCGCCACCCGGAGTCGGCGCTAAGCAATGCCCTGGCCGGCATCCTGATGATGTTCAGCGAATCACCCGAAGGCCCGGTGCTGGCCGAGCGCTTTCGCGCAATCGCCGCGCAGGTGACCGACCCGCAGCCACGGGCAGCGCTGTATGTAGCGCTGTTGCAGGCGTGGATCAACGAAGACCTGGACCAGGTGCTGCACCTCAGCGAAACGCTGCTCGACCAGTACCCCCGCGACCTGTTCGCGGCCAAGCTCAACCAGTACGTGGAGTTCAATCGCGGCAACTGGCCTGCGCTGCTGCGCATCGCCCTCAAGGCCGTAGCGGCCAGCGACGATATCGCCCAGAGCCACGGCATGCTGGCGTTCGCCTACGAGCAATGCCATTTGCTGGATGAGGCCGAAGCCAGTGCGCGCCGCGCTCTGCAACTGCAAGCGAGCGAACCCTGGGCGCAACATGCGCTGGCCCACGTGATGCTGACCCAAGGGCGCATTGAAGAAGGCATCGGTTTTCTGGAAAGCGTCAGCCACCATTGGCAGGGCCTCAACTCGTTTATGTACACCCACAACTGGTGGCATCTGGCGCTGTTTTATCTGGCCCGTGGCGATCAGGCGCGGGTGCTGGAAATCTACGACCAGCATGTCTGGGGCGTGCTGCCGGCGTACTCCCAGGACCAGATCGGCGCAGTGTCGCTGCTGGCCCGTCTGGAGCTGGCCGGGGTCAATGTGGGCCAGCGCTGGGAAGCACTCGCGCCGTACTTGCAAGCCCGCCACCGCGATACCGTGCAGCCGTTTTTGAGCGTGCAATACCTGTATGGATTGGGCCGCGCAGGCAAGCCCGAGGCCGATCAATTACTGCACGCATTGCGCGAGCATGCGCGTGAAGCGCCAGTGTTCAGCCGGGCGGTCTGGGCCGAGGTCACCCTGCCGCTGGCCGAAGGGTTGCTGGCCCATGCCCGTGGTGAACACCGGCTGGCGCTGGAACGTTTGGGCGTGGCCCTGCCCCGGTTGAACGACATTGGCGGCAGCCATGCGCAGCGCGACCTGTTCGCCCAGATCGAACTGGACGCACGCCTGCACGCGCAAGACTGGGCCGGGGCGCAGCAGGTGCTGGAATTGCGTCGCCGCTATGACGCACAGGACGTACCGACCAACCGGGCGCTGGAGCGGGTGTACCAGGCGCTGGGCCTACCGACATTGGCGCAAGCCGCCGCAGCGCGGGTTGAGGCGGTGCTCAACACCCCACACACCTCATAACCCCCTGATACCCGTGGGAGCGGGCTTGCTCGCGATGCAGACGACTCGGTATCTCTGCCAGATCACGTTGATCCGATCGCGAGCAAGCC
>NZ_JASCPQ010000142.1:0-9629 GCF_029959305.1 Pseudomonas sp. PS01297 | reverse complement strand
AGCTTGCCTCGCGATCTTTTAAACAATCAAAAGATCGCGAGGCAAGCTCGCTCCTACAGGGGATTGTGCCCACTCAATGATTCCTGAATGCCTTGTGGCACGCACTGCACGTGTCCTGAACCTTCTGCACCGCAGGCGTCAGGTTGCTGGCTGAGTACGGCTGTTGCTGGCTGGCGACCACCAGCGCTTCCGTCGCCGCTTCCAGCTCGCGGGCCAATGCTTCAAACCGTGCCTGTTGCTGCCAGACTGCGTCGGTGGCGCTGGTTTTATCGGAGTCCTTTACCTGCGGAAAATGCGCCCACGGCTGATACGCCAGCGCATCGAGCTGCATGGCGGCTTCAGCAAAGCGCGGACCGTTAAACGGTACCCGGCCCTTCAACATGCCGCTCAGCTCTTCACTGGTACTGAGCATTTGTTTGAAAATCGCTTTACGCTGACCCAGCGGTGAGTCCGGATCAATGCCGCCACACGCCGACAGCGTCAGGCAGGCCAGCAACACAATGCAACATTGTTTAAAAGTCATGGTGGCTTCACGTCACGAAAATCGGTCGCCAGTATCCTCGTGTCACTCGCAAAGACCAATACCCCTATTAAATATACGGGTTGCCTCGACGGTTATCTGACCTCGGCAACTCTTGAAGGAACCTCGCTGATGAGATCACTTTTCAAGCCGCTGGCGTGGGCGCTGCCGATTGTCATGCTGCTGGCCGGGTGCAATGGCACCGACAAAGACACCGCCAAACCGGCCCCGCACACCACCTACAGCAAAGCCGACTGGAGCGCGTTGCCGGAAGTGACCGGCGTCGACCTGCAAAACGGTTTCGCCTCATGGCGCAGCGCGTGCACACGGCTCAAGGCCGACCCTAACTGGGGCAGCCTGTGCAGCGCTGCCGCCAGCTTGCCGGCTGGCCCGAGCGTGGCTGAAGTCAGCAGTTTCCTGCAAACCCACCTGGATGTGTACAGCTTGCGTTCGGCCGAAGGCAGCAGCGACGGCTTGATCACCGGCTACTACGAACCGGTCTACCCCGGCAGCCTGAAACAGACCACCACGGCCCATGTGCCTATTTACGGCGTGCCGTCTGATTTGATCGTGGTGAACCTGGACAGCATCTACCCAGAACTCAAGGGCAAACGCCTGCGCGGTCGCCTTGAAGGGCGCGTGCTCAAGCCATATGACACCGCAGAAACCATCAACAACCAAGGCCTCAATGCGCCGGTACTGGCCTGGCTGACCGACCCGATGGACCTGCAATTTCTGCAAATTCAGGGGTCGGGCCGTGTGCAACTCGATAATGGCCGCCAACTGCGCATCGGCTATGCCGACCAAAACGGCCACCCGTACAAACCAATTGGCCGCTGGCTGGTGGAACAGGGTGAGCTGAAAAAAGAAGACGTCACCATGGGCAGCATTCACGCGTGGGCAGTGGCTCACCCTGAGCGCGTGCACGAACTGCTGGCCAGCAACCCCAGCTACGTGTTCTTCACGCAAAACCCTGACAGCAACGAAGGCCCGCGCGGTTCGTTAAACGTGCCGTTGACCGCAGGGTACAGCGTGGCAGTGGATCGCAGCGTCATCCCGCTGGGCAGCTTGCTGTGGTTGTCGACCACCCAGGCAGACGGCCAGCCCATCGTGCGCCCGGTGGCCGCTCAAGACACTGGCGGCGCCATTGCCGGTGAAGTGCGGGCAGACTTCTTCGTCGGCACCGGCCCGGAAGCCGGGGAAATCGCAGGGGACATGAAGCAGAAAGGCAACATCTGGCTGTTGTGGCCCAAAGGCGTAGCGTTGCCGCAATAACACCTGAGTTCACTCTGTAGCGAGCTTGCCTCGCGATCTTTTGATTTTTTAAAAGATCGCGAGACAAGCTCGCTCCTACACGGCGGGGAGTCAGATTAATCTTCTTCTCGGCCCGGAAAACTCCTGCAAATCCTCCCCCGCTTGTTCCTGCCCACCTTGCGGAATAGTCTCGACGCTCGCCCTATTTATCGAGACCTCGCATGACTAACAAAGCGGTTATCGTCTTCAGTGGCGGGCAAGACTCGACGACGTGTCTGTTACAGGCGCTGCCCCTGTATGACGAAGTGCACTGCATTACCTTTGACTACGGCCAGCGTCACCGCGCGGAAATTGACGTTGCACGGGCGCTTTCCAAGCAACTGGGCGCCACCCAACACACCGTTCTGGATGCCTCACTGCTCAATCAATTAACGGTCAGCAGCCTGACCCGCGAAGATATGGCCGTGCCCGACGCATCAGCACCTGAAAACGATTTGCCGAGCACCTTCGTGCCGGGGCGCAATATTGTGTTTCTCACCCTGGCGTCTATTTATGCCTACCAGGTGCAAGCCAAAACCGTGATTACCGGCGTGTGCGAAACAGACTTTTCAGGCTACCCGGACTGCCGCGACGCGTTCGTCAAATCACTGAACCAGGCCATTACCCTGGGCATGGCCTACGACGTGCGCATCGAAACGCCACTGATGTGGCTAAACAAAGCCGAAGTGTGGGCGCTGGCCGATGAGTACCAGCAATTGGCCGTAATTCGTGACCAGACTCTGACCTGCTACAACGGCATCCAGGGCGCGGGCTGCACTCACTGCGCCGCCTGCAACTTGCGGGCAAAAGGGTTGGCCGAGTACTTGAGCGACACGGCAGGTGTTCGCCAGCGCTTGCAGGCAAAGCTGCAAAAAGCCGCATAGCGCCTTGCACGTCAGCCACTATCAACACGCTGGGCGTGTTGATAGTCAGCGAATCATTGCCGGGCGATTACCTGCTCTCCACCGTCATGTATTTGTTTAACAGCGCCCTCATGCCATACGCCGGGAACACGTTAAAAAATGCAAAGCTCACTTTTATAAGAATCTGGATAACGATCATGTCAAGGATGACACTGGTTTCCATAACGCCATAAAACGCCAGAAAGCAAAAAAGAAAGCTGTCAATAATGACCGCGATAAAGGTGCTCAAGAACACCCGGAGAAACAAGAACCTCGAATTCGTCAATTCTTTAATCTTGCACAGCAAGTAGGTATTGACGTACTCCGACACCAAGAATGAAATTAACGACGCGATCAGCACTGAAGACAGGTGACCAATCACCTGGTTATAGGGCTCATCCAGTTTCCAGTCAGACAGCCCTGGCAGGTAAGTCGTTACGCTGAGCATGGCAATAATGAGTGTATTACTCACAAAGGCAAAAAATATGGCCCTTCTTGCAAGCCTGAGCCCGTAAGATTCGTTGAGTACATCCACAATAAGAAAGGTCAACGGGTATAAAAAAGCTCCCGGTGTTACCACAATGCCCGGCCACTCCAGAAAAATAGGTTTGGTGGCCGCAATACTGGTGAATATGTAGAGGGTAAATAACAGCAGGTTCAAAACCACATAGATCATCCATGAGCGTTCATGACGGTCTTTGAAATCGTAGGCGGTCACAGAGCCCTCTTGCGAGTAAAGCTTTTTATGGATTGTCTTGACCTCGGCCGGATTAAAATTATCCATCACCTCGCTGCTTATTAACTCAGACAGTTTTACTTTGATCACTTTACCGGTTGCCACCACCATGACAATGACCCGGCTTTTATGATTATCGAAGCCGAGCAGTTTGTACCTGGAGTTCTCCGCCTCACACTTACAGGTCATTGAAACGCTCCTCGACGATATACCCGATCACGCATAGCCCACTTGATTCAATCGATTGACCGTCCACGATACTGAGCCGCAACGTGCCCGTGTCGTATGCCAAGTGGTCGCCAATCTTGTTCACGCAGCCTTTGTGAACGATCAAAACATCACCGGCCCCATAAGATGCATAGCGTCGATATTCCAAAATAACAGCCACCATGTTATGAGCCGAGCCAAAATAGTAAGTGAGTGGAAAACGCGTCACCAATTCACCGATTGTTTTATCCAGGCAACTGATTAACTGCCCCTCTTTTAGAATGGGTACAGCCGCCGGATTCATGTTCCCTTCGATTGAAGCACTCCGCTCCAGTGTTTCTTTTTCTTCAAAATCGATTCGTTCTATTTCTTCGTAAGACACGCCAAAAAAATTAGATATCTTGCGCACGGTGGCGTGCTGAACATTGGATACCTTGCCTTCTAAAATATTGTAGATCGTGGTTCGTGTGAGGCCACTGGCAACACACAGTGACACCTGAGTTTCTCCGCGACTCTTGATCAAATAGCGAATATTACTTTTTAAATTTTTATTCTTTTCAATTCGATGCATCTTGCCCCCTCACACTGTACCCGCCGAGCCTATGACTTACCTTCAACGCTTGAGACGGACTCATAGTGCAAATGTTTTACCCATAAAACCAGCAAGCAAAACAAGACAAATAATTTCATTCCACGCACAGTCTTTTTATCACGAGCGAACTATCCGCTTGGCATGTAGGCAACTTGCACAACCACAGCGCTATAAATCACAGCGAATTATCTATACATATTTTTATTATTGCTTATCTACAATTAATCATTACTTTGGGCACGTGTTAAGTTTCATGAAAAGCACACTTAGCACTTATTGCACGCATAACAGACACTCACCCAATAGCCATCCTCCCTACGCTTGGGGTTTTCCGTGAAAAAAACATCTCCGGCTTCAATCGACTTTGTTCCAGAAGGCTCTGCAATTGACACGCTTGTGCTGGACCGCGCAGCCGCTGATCGGGCGCTCGACTTCTATCTGCCCGATAGGTCAATGCTCGATGTGTCACCGTCAGCCATTACGACACTCAAGGACAGCGCCAACCTTCAAGCCGCTTTGAGCTGTGCGTCTGATTTGCTGCGTTGCGCAGCGCGATCGGCCAATGAAGTGAGCAATGCGCTAAAAGGGGTACAACGTGATCACGCGTTACTGATCATCAACAGGGTCGAAAAAGCCAGACAGCACATTGAAAATTCTCTGGCTGGGCTGACAGCTTCGTGGGAAATGATCCCTGGCCAAACCGATTAGCAGGCAACTGAGTGACTGACTGACAGGGGGCGCTGGTTCGCCCCCGGCAGGACACACACTCGCCGTTACATCGACACAAAAAAGAAGCTGACAATCAGCCCCATGCCAATAAACCAGACAATCGAGCGCAACAGCGCCCAGTCGGCCAGGTAGCAGATGATGTACAGCAGGCGGCTGGTGATGAATAGCACCGCCAGCACATCAATGGTTACTGGCTGGGCGTTGCCCACGATGTCGGCAATGATCACCGCCGCCGCAAAGGCCGGGGTCACTTCAAAGCTGTTGAGCTGAGCGTTGTGGGCGCGTTTGGCAGACCCTTCTAGGGTGGCAAGAAATGCTCGCGGATCATGGTTTTGTCGGGGGCCGAACTTGCCTTGGCTGAACTTGGCAATGCCGGTACAGACGTACGGCAAACACAGGGCAATCAGTACACACCAGAAGGCAACGGTCATGGGACTTTCCTTTTTAGAGTTTCATCACGAGCATGCCGATCAGCACCCGTCCACAGGCTAAGAGCCTCGGGCGGCCAAAAGGTTCTTGGCGCTGCTGGCGCTCATTGGGTTGTAACAGCAGCGGTCTAAACTTCCAGCGATCTTTTGCGCTTTGCGTGGGTCCAAACAAATCACCGCCACCTGCACCAACGCCTACGCTTACCCCAGGGTGTGCCGGGTAAAGATGTGTCCCTGAGCGCTGCGATTACATCAAACACATAGCTCGACCCGTTCGGGCTTCCATTCACTCACGCCACCACAGGATCCCGGATGCTTGAGCTTGTTGCTGCGTTTATCTGCCTGACTTCACTACTCACGTATGTGAATTACCGTTTTATCGGCCTGCCGCCAACGATTGGCGTCATGGTCACCGCCCTTATGTTTTCGCTGCTGTTGCAGGGTTTGAGTTTTCTCGGGTTTCCGGGTCTCGAAGACCGAGTGCAAGAGCTGATCGGCCAGATCGATTTCAGCGATTTGCTGATGAACTGGATGCTGTCGTTCTTGCTGTTTGCCGGCGCCTTGCACGTTAACTTCAATGACGTGCGCAGTTATCGCTGGCCGATTGGCCTGCTGGCCACCTTCGGCGTACTGATCGCGACCACGGTCATCGGCAGCCTCGCTTATTACATTTTCGAACTGTTCGGCTGGCACATCAGCTTTATGTATTGCTTGCTGTTTGGTGCGCTGATTTCCCCGACCGACCCGATCGCCGTGCTCGGCGTATTACGTACGGCCAATGCGTCCAAACCACTGAAAACCACCATTGTGGGCGAGTCGTTGTTCAATGATGGCACTGCGGTCGTGGTGTTCACCGTGTTGCTCGGCATCGTGCAGCTGGGCGAAACCCCGAGCCTCAGCGCGACCGCCATGCTGTTCGCCCACGAGGCCATTGGTGGCGTGGTGTTTGGTGGCCTGATCGGGTACCTGGTGTACCTGATGATCAAAAGCATCGAGCAGTATCAGATTGAGGTGATGCTGACCCTGGCGCTGGTGATCGGCGGATCGGCCATGGCCAGTGAGCTGCACGTGTCTGCGCCGATTGCGATGGTGGTGGCCGGTTTGATCATCGGTAACCTGGGCCGCAACAAAGCCATGAACGACATGACCCGCCGCTACATGGACGGCTTTTGGGAGCTGCTCGATGACATGCTCAACGCGCTGCTGTTTGCGTTGATCGGTATGGAACTGTTGCTGCTGCCATTCTCGTGGCTGCACTTGCTGGCGGCTGGCGTATTGGCCCTGGCGATTCTGCTCTCGCGCCTGCTTACCGTAGCCCCGGCCATTGTGCTGCTGCGTCGCTGGCGCACCGTGCCGCGTGGCACCATCCGCATTCTCACTTGGGGTGGCCTGCGTGGCGGTGTATCGGTGGCCCTGGCCCTGGCGTTGCCGTTAGGCCCGGAGCGTGACTTGATCCTGAGTATCACCTACATCGTGGTGCTGTCTTCGATCCTGCTTCAAGGCCTGACCATCGGCAAACTGGTCAGCCACGTCACCAAAGATGCGCCAGCGCCAGCTGAATCCGAACACGCGCATTAAGCCTCAAAGCCCCCGCCCTACTGACCCAGGCTGCGATTGTTGATCTCCAACACTCGCAGCCCGGTGCTCATTTCGTCCTGTTCCCGGCGTTTCCCGTCAGCTTGGCTACACTCCTTTCAAAATGTAAAAAAGTACGTCACGAAAGGAGAAAGTGATGAGTTCGTCTGCTGCCTATGCACCACCCCGGCGCCATCTCGGCGCTTACATCGTGATCATCACCGCGTTGATTGCTTTGTGTATCACTGCATGGAGGTTCTTCACGCCGTTATCCGGGATAACCGATTCCGGTGGCGCGATGGTCGCCATGCTGGCCGAGTTTGTGCTGTTCATTCTGGGCCTGTTACTGATCAAGACAGAAGCCGGAGGGGCCAGGGTTTTCTTCCTGTTCCTGGCTTGGGTAGGTGTTATCGGGACGTTTTTTGCCGCCTTGTTGTTACATGGCTGGTGGACTGCCGCCGTGCTGGTTGTGTGCGCTGTAGGTGTCCTCATTGAAACGTTTGGCAGCAAGCCAACAAGGAGCGCGTGAGATGAGCACAATGAAAAAGAAGCTTTTGGCAGCACCTGCCCTTTGTATGCTTGCGGGCATTTCTACAGCCCATGCAGACACGACTTACGTGGTTCCACCACCGCTTTTGGCGCAGTCCAGCGTCTCTGCTGAAGACGCCAAGCTGCCGATTCCGACCGGTAAAGAGTGGGACACCTTCCACGGCCAGCTCAGCTCGCAGAAGTACTCGCCGCTGACGCAAATCAACAAGGACAACGTCGGGCAGTTGAAGAAGGTCTGGCAGTATTTCACCGGGGACATGTCTGACGGCACCGGTAAAACCCCGGCCACCGTCTGGTCCGCCACGCCTATCTTCGCCAACGACACGCTGTACGTGGGCACGCCTTTCTACCGCATCATTGCCCTTGAGCCCGAGACCGGCAAAGAGAAGTGGGTGTATGACACCAAGTCCGCATTGGTGGCCGAAACCCAGCCCGCGCTGAAGTCTCGTGGTGTGTCCTATTGGCAGGAAAAAACCCCGCAAGCGGGCGTTGCCTGTCAGAAGATGGTGTACCTGGGCAACATGACTGCGCAGTTGTACGCCGTCGATGCTGACACCGGTAAGCCGTGCGAAAACTTCGGCAAAAACGGCGTTGTAGACGTTAACCAGTGGAACAAGCAGAACAACAAATGGCCGTTGTCGCAGTTGCAACCGCCTACCGTGATCGGCGACAAGCTGATCGTGGGCTGGGCCGGTAAAGACTGGGAATACGAAGTCGAATCCCCAGGTTCGCTGTTTGCCCTGAACGCACGCACTGGCGAGCTGGAGTGGGAATTCAAGCCGATCCCAGAGGAAGAAGCCGGGAAAACCGGTACCGCCAACATCTGGACCGCCATGTCCTATGACCCGGCGCTGGGGTTGCTGTACATCCCTGTGTCCTCGCCGTCGCCCAACTACTGGGGCGGCAACCGCACTAACCCGATTCCGCTGGGCACCTCCACCACGGCACTGGATATCAACACGGGTAAAGTCGTGTGGTCGCGTCAGTGGGTTCACCACGATATCTGGGACTACGACATCAACTCTGCGCCGACGCTGATGGACATCACCGTGAATGGCAAACCTGTGGCGGCGCTGGTACAAGCGACCAAAATGGGCTTCCTGTTTACCGTGGACCGTCGCACCGGTGAAGACGTGTGGCCAATTGAAGAACGTCCGGTGCCTAAAGGCGAAGCCCAGGGCGAAGTCTACTCACCGACCCAACCGTTCCCGACCAAGCCTGCACCGCTGCTGGACCAGTCGAAAAAACCGGCCATCTGGAAAATCGCTGACATTGTCGGCTTTGGCCAGTGCAGCAAGATGTGGGACGGCCTGGAATACAACGGCATGTACTCGCCGCCCGGCCTCAAAGGCAATGGCGTGCTGGCCTACCCGGACAGCGCCGGTGGTGTGCAGTGGGGTGGCGTAGCGTTCGACCCGGTCAGCCAGGTCGCCATCGTCAACACCTCGCACATCGTGCAGATGATCAAGCTGTGGGATCGCGAAGCCTACGACAAACAGCCTAAAGATTCTGGCAACGAAAATGGCTTCTACCCACAAATCGGCGCGCCTTACGGCATGTCGTTGGTCAACGCGCAGAACTGGGCCGGCATGCCGTGCTGGGCTCCGCCGTTCGGTGAGCTGGTGGCGATCAACATGCAGACCGGTGACGTGAAATGGCGTCGTCCGATGGGTGCTGTTCAACAGTGGGGCTGGTACATGCCACCAGACATGGGTTCGCCAACCATTGGTGGCCCGGCGGTGACAGCCGGTGGCGTGGTGTTCATTGGCGCCTCGATGGACGCCAAAGTGCGCGCCTACGCACTGGATGACGGTAAAGAACTGTGGTCTGACATCGTCATGGCCCCCGCCGTCGCCAACCCTGCGGTGTATGAATACAAAGGCAAGCAATACGTGGCCTTTGTCGCAGGCGGCAACTCGATCATGAAAGATCAAGTGGGCGACCAAGTGGTGGTGTACGCGCTGCCGAAGTAAACGCATAAACCTGTAGCCGCTGCCGCAGGCTGCGATCGAGCCCAAAGGGGTCGCTCTTGCTCAAGAGCGAAGGCCCTGCGGTCCTTATCGCAGCCTGCGGCAGCCGCAACAGGGCTTCGTATCCG